>JAYWFP010000141.1:0-4604 GCA_043778745.1 Chloroflexota bacterium | reverse complement strand
CATGCGGTCGCCGAAGCTCGATGACATCGCCGAGGAAGAGCTCGAGAACGGGTCGTACAGGCATCGCCGGGAGGGTATCAGAGGCTCGGCTGACCGTGGACCGGGCTGAGATCGCGATCGGTCGCGGGAATTGCCACCGCATCCAGCGGCGTGACCGAGATCGTCAGACTCGGGAATGCGACCGCGAGCTGGGCGATGATCCCGCCCGCCCGGGTCAGGGAACCGGTAAGGATCTGGGGACTCCCGATGGCGCGAATCTCGAATGACACGCCGAGCGCCGCGTTCTCGACTGAAAGGGCGCCGACCGGACCCGCGACCACGGTCCCCGGCACGACCCGCACGCCGTCGATCGCGATGGCCTCCGCTCCTGCGTTATGGAGTTCGTTAAGGAAATCCTCGACGCCCTGACCGTCGATATCGCCGCTGAACCGGACCGAAATCCCGGATCCGGTGACCGCCCGCAGCCCCGCCCATGCCTGGATACGATCAAGGTCCTCGCGCAGCTGACCTGCGGCGCTCTGGCCACGCGCTCGGGCGTCGGCGAGAGTCGCAAGCTGGCGCTCGAGCGCTGAGACCTCACCGCGCAGCTGTTCGTTCTGGGTGTTCAGGTTGGCGACGAGGAGGGTCAGGTCCTGGGCCGTCTGATTGGCGAGTCCGGCATTGACGGCCTGGCTCCGAATCTGGGCAACCACCAGCACGCCCAGGATGAAGGCGACGACCGAGATCGAGACCCGACTGCGTGACCGGTTCACGTTCACGACCCGGCTGGAACGACGCGCATATACCGGGCGCTCACTGTGCCTGCATACGCTGGGACCGTGACGGACTCAAGTTCGGCGAAGGACAGTCGAAGGCCGGCCGGACTCACCCGATCGCGGACGAACTCGACGAACGAGGCGGCACTCGTGATCCGGGAGTAGAGGTCGGAGGGACCGATGGCCCGAATTTCGTACGCCGGGGCGAGGTAGGCACTGTTGACGAGGATCGAATTGCCAATATCAAGGATTGCGGTCGTGACGACAACCCGCTCACCGTTGACCGATACCGCCTCGGAACCCGCGAGCCACAGCTCCTCGACCACGATCCGGACGTCGCGGGCGGTCACGAGTCCGTCGGTATTGCCGCCACCCCCAACGGAGTCGGCGTCCTCGAGCCGAAACACAAGGCCCGAACCCTGGAGTTGAACGAGGCCAGCCTGGATCCGGGCGCGCTCGAGTTCGACGTTGAGCGCCTTTTCCTGGGCGGCCGAACCCGGCAATTGACCCTCGGTTGAGCTGATCTGCTCACGGAGATCGAGAATTCGTGCCTTCAGCGCGTCCTGCTGCGTCTGGAGTCCGAGCACCGTTTCGATGAGCGGTGCCCGCTCCTGGCTCGTATAGCGGATGCGCGGGCCTTCGGCACTCAATTGCGCCGCGATGAGGAAGCCGAGCCCGAGCAGTGCGACCGAGAGGGTGACCTGCCAGCTGGGCACGGCTCGGACCCGACGGGCCACGCCGTTCACGGGTTGGCTTCCCCTGACTCGGCAGCCGCGTCGATTTCGGACGGCCGAGCCGACGCGTCGATCGGAGCCGGGGCGTCGAGCGGAGCCGCGGCGTCGATATTTGGCGCCCCTTCGTCCGGGCTCACGCTCGCTGACCCACCCCAGACGCCCGGCTCAGCCTCCGCACCAGCATCGGCTGCGTCGCCAACCGCGATCACCGAGCCATCAGCCGCTGCGGCACGCACCGATCGACGGCGCGCCCAGACGGCGATGACGGCCACGATCGCCAGCGCTCCGATGATCGAGCCGGCCAGGGATTCCGGAGACAGGCCGGATCGAGCGCCCCCTGGCACGCCGGGTGATGCGGTCGGGCCGCCGTCAGTCGGGCCGGCGTCAATCGGCCCCGCCGTAGGTGCCGTACCGCCCCAATCGACCGGAACCGGACCGGCCGGGGCCGGCTGGGGCCCGTACGGACTTGGCGCCGGAGCTCCAATCGAAGCCAGCCAGGCGGATTCGAAGCCCGCGACATCGACGCCCAGCGCGGCCTTGAACGCCTCGTCGTCCGACACCCCGTCGGCGTACGAGCGGACGAGCCCGACCATGGCATCCCGGCCGTATGTATCGACGAGGAACGAGACGGCGGCGACGCTCTCCGAGTAGGCGAGGAAGAATCGTTCCTGCGTGGTCGGAAACTGCGCCGCGAGCGCCCGGAGCGGCATGAGGCTTCCGTCCTGGACCGCGGTCGTCACCGAGCTGCGGTCGCTGGCCGTGAAGCCCTCAGACAGATATACCGCGATCCCCTCGTTCAGCCAGTGCAGTGGTGAGTGGTAGGGGTTCTGGGACGCCGAATCGAACACGAGGTGAGTCAGCTCGTGAGGAATCACCACCCCGACCCAGGGGTCGTCAACCGCATTCGGACTGATATTGGCGAACAGGGTGCGGATATCCGGATGCGCCTCGCCGCCAACGTTCTCGCGCGTGCCGGCCCCGAGGATGTCGTAGAAGGCCGTCCGATCGCCGTACACGTAGAAGTCGATCGGATCGCGCTCCGTCACTCCGAGAAGGGTGCTGACGGAGCGAATGGCGTCGTCGCCGATCTTCATCGCCCGAAGGCCGAAGGTCTGACCGCCGTCCACCCAGTGGACGGTCACGAACTCGCCGGTCACCGTCTTCCATTTGTACCGCGTGTCGTCGTAGTGGACCTTCGTCGGTGCGCCGACTACATTCGACCCATCCGCCAGGGTCAGGCGGAAGCGGGCCGTCAAGTCCGTATTCGGCAACAGGAATCCGCCTGGCGTCGCGAGGACCCAGGACAACGCGGCTGACCCGGTCGATACCGTCGTTGGAACGTTCGCCACGATCGAACGGGTCGATCCCTCGACGTCGATGACGATCTCGACGCGGACGACCTCGGGCGTCAGCGTGGCCGTGCCGCTGTAGGTGATGCCGTCGAGAAAGACGACCTTCGCCGCTGGCGCGGTGACGGTCGGCTCGGCCGCCGCGACAGGACCAGCCGTCGCAGCGAGGCTCGCGATCGCCAGCGCAGCCCCGAGCAACAGGCGCGTCACGCTACCCCTCCCGGTCTCTAGCGCCACGCGAGCCCCGCCAGTCGGAGGATCCCCAACCCGTTCTCGTCGGCCCCGAGCAGCCCGTCCCGGGAAAGTGCCCAGCCGTCGCCATAGGCCAGCGGCACGACCGGGACGTCGTCGCGAACCACGCTGAGCGCGCGCGCGTATGCGGCCTGCGCTGCCAAGGGGTCGCGAGTTCCGAGCGCATCAGCGATCGCCTGATCGAATGTCGGCGACGACCAGCGTCCGTAGTTGTTGGTGCTGCCGGTCCCGAGCAGGACGCCCAGGAAGTCGTTCGCGCCCGGGTAGTCGGCCACCCAACCGAGCGACCACATGGCAGGCGGGTCGTCATGGAGCCGTCCGAAGTGGTCGTCAAGCTCCTCAAGGCGCAAAGAAACGCCGAGCTCGCGCCGCAGGTCCGCGACGATGCCTTCTGCGCCGCCGATCCCGCCGGCTGCGAACGTCACGTCCGGGAAACCAGCGCCGCCCGGGTAGCCGGCCGCTGCGAGCAGCGCTCGTGCCCGAGCCGGATCGTGGGACGGCAGCCAGTTCTCGTCACCGCCGCCCGGGATCTCCGGCGGCACCATGCTGTCGGCCGGCACGCTGTCGCCGAACGAGGCCAATTCGGTGATTCGCTTCCAGTCGACTGCCGCACCGAACGCCTGGCGGACACGCGCATCGTCGAACGGAGGGCGATCGGCGGTGAACCCGATGAAGGTGAGCGACATCGACGGGACGACCCGAAGCTGGGGCCCGAGGGTCGAATCGAACTGGATCCACGAGGCGTCCGTCGAGCCCAACTGGGCGTAGTCGACATCACCAGCCTCGAATGCGGCCACTGGACTGCGACCGCCGATCGACGTCAAGAGATGGACCGTCGGGATGGCGACGGCGCCTGCCCAGTACCGCGGATTGGACTTCAGGGTGAACTCGTCCGACGTGATCGCGTCGACGATGTATGCCCCGCTGCTCGGGATGCCGACAGCGTCCACCGACGATCCGTCGCGCCAGACCTGGCCGGGAACCACGCCGAACGTCGGGCTCGACACGATCGACGGGAAATCGGCACCCGGCCGCTCCAGATCAACGATGACGTCGAGGTTGTCGGCCCGAAGTCCCACCGTGTTCGGGTCCGGGACCCGCCCGGCCAGATAATCCGAGGCTCCCCTGACGTCGAGGAGCAGCGACGCGAGCTGCGAAGGACGTTTCGGATCGATGATCCGGAGCCAGCTCTGAACAACGTCCTTGCCGGTCAAGGCGGCACCGTCCGAGAACGTGAGTCCTGACCGCAGATGAAACACGATCTGTCGGCCATCATCGGAGATGTCCCATGATCGAGCCAGGGCCGGCCGAAGGACGAGGCCAAGGTCGAACGCGGTCAGCGACTCGAAGAGCTGCGCCGAGAACGCCGCCGAACCAATGTCACTCTGGAGTGCCGGATCGAGGGTTGTCGGTTGGCCAGCCGGGATCGTGACTTCGGATCGGCCGGCCCCGCTCGTTGCAGGTGTCAGCGGTCCCCCGGCGACGACTGCGAGAAGCCCGATCGCGGCTACGGT
>JAYWFP010000140.1:0-4618 GCA_043778745.1 Chloroflexota bacterium | reverse complement strand
CGTCGTTCGCGGCCCGCCGCCACGCTCAGTCCTGCGGGACCTCCAGCTCGCGCCTGACGAAGACGTCCGCCCAGAGCTCGATCTCGTCGCGAATACGACGGAATGCGTCGAGGCGGACCGACTCGGAACCCTCGACGGTCGCCGGATCCTCGAATCCGGCGTGGATGCGGGTGCCCGAGCCGGGAAAGGCCGGACACGCTTCGGCGGCTTCATCGCAGACGGTGATCACACGGTCGAACGGCTGATCGAGGAATTCGCGCATCGACTTCGAGTGCGCCGCCGACCAGTCGATTCCGCGCTCTGCGAGGACGCGAACGGTCATCGGATTGACGACCGAGGGGTGCGTGCCGGCGGACTCGACAATCACCCGCGAGCCGCCTGCCCGAGCGAGGAACGCCTCAGCCATCTGGCTCCGGCAGCTGTTTCCGATGCACAGCACGAGAACGCGCAGCGGCCCGGATTCGTCGTCGCGTGGTCGGCCCGACTCGTCGCGCAACGGCGCGGAGTCGCTGACGTTCATCGCCCGAGTGCTTCCGGTGGGATCAGCCAGCGCAGGATGCCCGCCCCCGACGCCGGGCCTGCGGCATCAACCTCGACCCGAACAAGGGCGCCCTTCCGGACGGCGATCGGCGCACCGATCAATTCGGAAACCAGGTCGCTGAAGTCCGGATCGTGTCCGACCAGCATTACTTGCCCCGCGCCGACCGCCTCCTCGATGATCAGGCGGAGGTTGCTCATCGACAACCCTTCAGCCAGCCGAGCGTCCAGTCTGACCGGGCAACCCAGGGTCGCACTGAGGACTTCGGCCGTCTGGACTGCGCGGAGTCTGGCCGAGGTCAGAAGGACATCGGGATGGACGTCTGCTGCCGCCAGCAGGCCCCCGAGCCGCGTGGCCTGCCGAAGGCCCTTGGCCGTGAGCGGTCGCAGGTCGTCTGAACCGTCCCAGCTCAGGGCATTCCCGGCGTGAGCATGGCGTACGAACAGCAGGTCGGTCACCTGCGCGGGCCCGATATCTGAGGGCGACGGCTCATTGGTTCAGATCCTCCACCCGACCAGTCGAGAGGTACACGATGTCCTCGGCGATGTTGGTGACCCGGTCACCGATCCGCTCGATCCAGTGCCCAGCGAGGATGAGGCGTGTCCCTCCCTCGATCAAGCCCGGGTCCTGTCTCATCGCTTCGATCACCGCCGCGAACATCGCCCGATAGCCGTGATCGATTTCATCATCGCGCGCCGCGACCGTACGTGCGAGCTCTTCGTCCACGTCGACAAGCGCCCCCAGTATCCCGGTCACGAGATCCGCCGCGATATGGCCCATCGCGGCGATTCCGGATCCGACCGATGGTGTCGGCTTGTGGGCCAGCCAGCGGGTTTGCTTGGCGATGCTGGACGCGTGATCGCCCATCCGCTCGAGCTCGAACGACACGTGGTTGAGCGCGAGGAGGAAACGCAGGTCGCGCGCGACCGGCGATTGGGTGGCGATCGTCGAAGCGATCGCGTCGGTGACCTCGCGCTGGGCGGCGTTCACCGCCGAGTCGCCCGCAATGATCACCTCGGCCCGACCCAGATCGCGCTCCACGAGGCTGGCCACGCCGCCACGGATCTGCGCTTCGACGAGCGATCCCATGCGCAGGATGCCGTCCTTGACCAGTCGCTCCTCACGGTCCAGTGCGAGACGCGATCGCGTGGCATGCGTGTCCTGATGGGCTGGGTTTCCGATTACGCCGGAGGGATCCATCAGCCGAACCGTCCCGACACGTAATCCTCCGTGAGCTGGTGCGTGGGATTGGTGAACACCTTTACCGTGTCGTCGTACTCGACAAGATATCCGGCGCGATCCTCACCCATCGTGAAGAATGCCGTCCGATCACTGATCCGGGACGCCTGCTGCATGTTGTGGGTCACGATCACGATCGTGTAGTTGGATCTGAGCTCGGCGATGAGCTCCTCGATCCGAAGGGTCGCGATCGGGTCCAGGGAAGATGCAGGCTCGTCCATCAGGATCACCTGGGGGTCGACCGCCAGTGCCCGGGCGATGCACAGTCGCTGCTGCTGCCCGCCCGACAGGCTCGTGCCGTTGGACTTGAGTTTGTCCTTGACCTCGTCCCACAGAGCCGCGCGTTGGAGCGATCGCTCGACGATCTCGACCAAGTCGTTCCTGGACCTCCGCCCCGCGAGGCGCAAACCGGCCGCCACGTTGTCGAAAATCGACATCGTCGGGAAGGGATTGGGCCGCTGGAAGACCATCCCGACAACGCGCCGGAGTTGAACTGGATCCACCGCGGGGTCGTAGACGTCGACGCCGAGCAGCTCGACGGCACCCTCGACCCTCGCATTCGGCGTCAGCTCGTGCATCCGGTTGAGGGATCGAAGGAACGTGCTTTTCCCGCAGCCCGACGGCCCGATGATCGCGGTCACCGCGCGATCGGGAATGCGCAACGTCACGTTGCGAATCGCCCTGAACGACCCGTAGTAGGCGCTCAGATCTCGGACCTCGAGGCTGGCCGTCGCGGGGAGGCTGGCCGCCGTGGGTCCGCTGGCCGTCGTGGGTCCTGCCTGCGCGGAGGTGATCGTAGCGCTCGGTGTGCTCGGCGGGGCGGCCGACGGCTCCATGACGGGCATCCGGTCGGCGGGGTTCGGCGCAGTTTCGATCATCGATCGGTCCTCAGGTGCCAATCTGCCGGCCCCACGTTCGGGCGCGCACGGCGACATTGATGACGAGGACGATGAGGAGCAGCAGGAAGGCCGCGCCCCACGCCTGTTGGTTGAGCAATTCGTACGGCTGCCGGGCATTGACGTAGATGAACACAGGAAGGGAATCCATCGGCTTGCCGAAATCACCGATGTTCACGAGGCGACTCCCTAGCGCGGTGAACAACAGCGGAGCGGTCTCGCCCATGGCCCTCGCGAAGGCGAGCATGACTCCGGTCAGGATGCCGCCGAGTCCGGTTCGGATGACGACACTCCAGACCGTTCGCCACATCGGGATCCCGAGCGCCAGAGAGGCCTCTCGCAAACTCCCGGGGACGAGTCGAAGGGTCTCCTCGGTGGTGCGCAGGATGACGGGGATCATGATCAGGCCGAGGGCAACGCTGCCCGCGAAGGCGTTGTATTGCTTGAACGGCAGCACCAGGAACGTGAACACGAAGATCCCGATCAGGATCGACGGGACGCCGACCATGACATCGGCCGCGAATCGAACCAGGCGCGCGCTCGGACGTCCGGCGAACTCGGCCACGTAGACGCCGCCGGCCACGCCGGTCGGAATAGCCAGGAGCGCGGCGAGCGGGACCATCTGGAACGTTCCGAGGATCGCGCTGAGGGCGCCGCCACCCTTGCCCAGGGCGCGCGACGGCTTCGTGATGAGATCGAGGTTGATGGCGGCCGCACCGTTGATCGTCACGAACACGAGCACCGCGGCCAGCGGGACCACGCACAGGAGGGCCATCCCGAGGGCGAGCCGGCGCATACCGACATCGACCCAGCGTCGACGACGGCCGACATCCGCCCGTCCGAGTCGGATGAAGCCAGGGCTCAGGGCTGCCGGACTGGCCATCAGTCGGCTCCAATCGAGTTACCGGCGGCTCGATTGACGAGGGTCCGGGCGACCACGTTCAGCACCAGCGTGATGACGAGCAGGATCAGGCCGAGCGCGATGAGGCTCGACGTCTGGATCCCGACCGAGGCCTCGCTGAACGTCGTCGCAATCTTCGAGGCGATGGTCTGGGATTGGCCGAAGATGCTGCTGGGCATGGTCTGGGCGTTGCCAATGACCATCGTCACCGCCATCGTTTCGCCGAGCGCGCGTCCGAAGCCCAGGATGACCGCGCCAATGATTCCGGAACGAGCCGCCGGCAGGACGGCCTTCGTGATGACCTCCCAGCGGGTCGCGCCGAGGGCGAACATGGCCTCGCGTTGGCTCCGCGGGATCGAGCTGATGACCTCGCGCGAGATGGACACGATCGTAGGCACGATCATGATCGCGAGGATCACGCCGGCGGCGAACAGGCCCACGCCGAACGACGGTCCCGCAAAGATCGGGATCCAGCCGAGGTGCTCGACAAACCAGGTTTCGACCGTCGCACGCAGGAACGGCGACAGGACGAAGACACCCCACAGGCCGAAGACGACACTCGGAATCGCCGCCAGGAGCTCGATCATGAAGGTCAGGGGAATGGCGAGCCGCCGCGGCGCCAGCTCCGCGAGGTAGACCGCGGTGAGGACGCCGAGTGGCATGGCCAGGACGATTGCGATGGTCGCCGCAGCCAGCGTGCCGAAGATGTAGGGCAGGGCGCCGTATACGTCCTTGACGGGATCCCACGTGGTTCCGGTGATGAACCCCGGACCGAAGGTGGAGAACGCGAGGCTCCCGCTCGCGCCGAGCTGGATGGCGAGCAGGACCAGGACGCCCACGATCACCCAGCCGAGGAGGCGCGTCCCGTGCCGGAAGACCCGGTCGGGTAGGTGGGCGGCACGACCGGCGCCGCGAAGTGCGTGGTTCGCCGCCATCAGGACGACTTGCCGTCGCTCACGCCGGGCAGGGAATCCTGCGAAAGCCTCGGGTGGGACCCGAGGCTTTCGCGCGGCGCCAGCGCAACCGTCATGGCCAGATCGGAGA
>JAYWFP010000139.1:0-4621 GCA_043778745.1 Chloroflexota bacterium | reverse complement strand
TGCTGGCCCTGGCGATGCTTGCGCCGACCGCGGCGCCCACGCTCGCAGCAGTTCCGCTCAGCGGCGCCATCTGGACTTCTCTTGGCGATGGGTCTGCCGTGAACGCCAACATCTATGACAACAAGGTTGACGTCTACTTGAACGGCGGCCCGCAGAACTGCGGCAACAGCACCGGTCTGCCGGATGGGGACTACTACTTTCAGGTTTCGGATCCGAGCGGCGTACCCCTCCTGTCCTCGGACGCAATCAAATTCCGCCAGGTGAAGGTCGTGACGGGCGTTATCGCCGGGATCTCCGGCGCCGGAAACCACAACGTTGGCACCGTTGGCTGCAACGGCGGGTTGCCGGTCCAGTTGCAGCCCTACGACACCACCTCAAACGGTGGTGGTGAATACAAGCTGGCCCTCGCGACGCTGGCTGATGTCAAAGACTGCCCCGGCTTCGATGAGAACTCTGCGACCTTCAACTTCCTCTCATGCACGAACGGGAAGAGCGACAACTTCAAGGTCCGCCTCGAGGCACCGGCTATCGCCATCGTCAAGGTCGCCGATCCGACCATCGTGCCAGCGGGCGGAGGCACCGTCACCTACACGTATACCGTCTCGAACCCGGGTGATACGGCACTCTCCAATGTCACAGTAGAAGATGACAAGTGCCTCAATCCCGCGTACGTGTCGGGTGACACCAACACCAACGCACTGCTCGATCTCAGCGAATCCTGGCTCTTCAACTGCGCCGCGCTCATCACGGTCCCAACCACCAACACGGCTATCGCACATGGTCGGGACGGCGACACCGAAGTGACTGCCCAGGATCAGGCGTTCGTGGCCGTCGCGCCGCCCACGACACCGCCCACGACACCGCCCACGATCACGCCGTCGCAGGGCGTCCTGTCCGAGACGGACGTCCCGGTTGTAACCCTTCCGCCGACCGACGGACTGTTCGGCTCGTCCGCTCCGTCGTCCGACGGCTGGCGCGTGCTGTTCATCGTCGCCGCAGCGCTCCTCGCGAGCGTCCTGGTGATGGCCCCGAAGAAGGGCTTGAGCCGCCGCCGCTAGCCCGCAGTTCCTCAGGGAACGAACAACGATCGAGGCCGGGGCGGGCAACCGCACCGGCCTTCATCGTTCAGTCAGGCCGGAACCGCCGACCTCGCGGCCAAGGACCGGCACGACCGCCCGCCGGCCACCCCAACCATCTGGTCCCCGAGACCTGGACGGGATGCACCACGCGTCGGTGCATCCCGTCCGACCATGTCCGGACCGTTCCGTGGCATCGCCAAAGGCATTCGACGCCGGGCGATGACCTGGCCGTTGACCGGGCGACGATGTCGGATCTGTAGGACGATCCGGTGCCGCTCCGCACCGACCGTGACTTCGGTCCGCCGGACCCCCTGACCCCCGTAACCCGGACCCCCTGACCGCGGTCAGGGGCCCTTCGTTGCGCTCAGGCACCACAAAGTCGAGGCCACGCTGGGGTCCGGTGGGGTCCGGTGCGCATGTCGACCGCCATGGGTACTAGACGGTTGCACCAAACGTCCTCCACAGTGGCGAAGCCCTCTAGGCAAGGGCTCCGGGATCTCCCGGATCGGCATCAACCAACCATCGCTACTCGGGGACCACCAATGAACGCACACTCGCACAGCACCATCTCCAGCGCCGCTCGTGTGACCGCGAGCGCCCTCCTCGCCGTCTCGGGTCTAGCGACCTCGGCTGCCGGCGCGCTTGCCGGCCAGGGTGGCAGCGGCTCCATCTGGACGACAAGTGCCGTGTGCGATGCACCGGCTCCCCAGAATGCCAACCACTACTCGGTTGGTGACGAGCTGTACCTTCGAGGAGCCAACTTCGCGGCAAACGCGACTGTCGCCTATGCGATCGTTGGTCTTCCGGGCGGCGCCTCTGGCGATCCGACGGCGACCGTTGCTTCGGGCACCGGCTTGACCGGCTCGGACGGCTCGTTCTGCGTCGATGCATACAAGATCGCCGGCGATGACTGGGGCGAGTACAAGGCAACGGTCACCCAGGGCAAGACCAACAAGAGCGACAACTACAACGTTGAGGCTGCGTCCGAAGCGACCGGCGACACGGCCGGCGACGAGTCCGGCGACACCGCGGGCGACACGGCCGGCGACGAGTCCGGCGACACGGCCGGCGACGAGTCCGGCGACGAGTCCGGCGACACCGCCGGCGACGGCACCGGCGACACGGCCGGCGACACCGGAAATACCGGCGACACCGCGGGCGACGAGTCCGGCGACACGGCCGGCGACACCGCGGGCGACAGCACCGGCGACAACACCGACGACACGGCCGCCGACGCCGGAAACACCGGCGACACGACCGGCCCGACGCAGGACGTCCTCGGCACGACCGACGGCACCAGCGACACGACCGGCCCGACGCAGGACGTCCTCGGCACGACCGACCGCGGATCGAACATCGAGCTGCCGGCCACCGATACCCTGACGGGGGCGGCACCGTCCTCGTCCTACCTCATGCTCGCCGGGCTGGGCCTCATGGTCTGCGCCGGCATCCTGTTCGCCCCAACTCGTCGCCGCACGTCGGACGACGTCGCCTAGACGGCGCTCGCTGTCCCCGAGCAACCCAGCGACCGGGAGGTGCCCCTCTCGGTCGTTTGGATTCCCGGCCGTACTACCCGCCCGATGGGACGGTTAGGCAAGAACCAGAACGCGCGACCCGAAGGGTCGTGACTGGCAGGCAGGAGCCAGAACGCGCGACCAAAAGGTCGGACTGGTAGGCGCAGCTCATGACGCGGCGCTGCCTTGTCGCGCTGGGTCCAGGAAGGCCAGGGTCCCGGAGAACCCGGGACCACGGCTCAGTGACCCTGGCCGCCCTCGTCCTGTGAGCCGGACGTCGACGTGGCCGCCGGGGCGTCGGTCGGACCGGGAAGCTGCGATGCAGGCGCAGGCGTGGAGGCTTCCTTGCCGTCAACGGGCGCTCCACCGCCCTTGTCCTTGTTCGGCTTCGGAGCGTCGATCCGATCCACGGCCTTGTGGCTCGCATCGATCGCGTGCCCGATGGCCTCCATCGCCTTATCGGGAACGCGATGCCAGAGGCGCTCGAGGACAACCAGATGGAGTCCCAACGCGGCCTTGAGCGTCTCAAGGCGATCATGGTCCGGGCCGGTTTCGGCCTCGTCGACCGCGGCCGCCACAGCGTTGCGGTACGCGTCGATGGCAGCAGCAACCGCGTTGGCGTCGCCCGCGGAGGCAGCCCGCTCAAGGTCCAGGACCCGTGCGTCCACCTGGTGAAGTCGCTCCAGGGCTCGAGTGCTCTCGTCCGGTGAGAGGGCCGCCGTCTCGAGCCAGATCCTGACTGGATAGAGCGGACCGCCGGCATTTGAGGCGGCGGCCACGCTCGCGGCTCCGCCGATTGTCAGGGTGGCCGCCATCGCGAAGGCCACGAGGCGTCGTCGGCTGTTGCGACGCCGGGACAGTCGCGCATCGAGCACGCGCATCCGGGCTTCCTCGATGACGCTCGAGCGCATGCGCGAAACGGCGATCCGATCGGGCGCCAGGCGTGCCGACGCATAGGCGCCCAGCCGTCGCTCGAGTTCGTCCGTCCCCGGATGCTCTTCGTGCACCGCTACCTCATCCATGGCGGTCCGCCACGTTGGGGAGGAGCCCTTCGACTCGCTCCTCGATGTCAAGATCCATCCCGAGCGTCCGTCGCAGCGACGCGATCGCCCGGAACTGGAGCCCTCGGACCGTTCCTTCCTGCTTGCCCATCACCTCGGCCGCTTCGCGGGCGGAGAGCCCGCCAAAGAACCGCAGTTCGATGGCCTCGCGTTGCTCGTCGGTCAAACTCGCGAGTGCGCGTGACACGGCGTCCAGATCGTCGCGCACCGCTGCGAGCTGCTCGGGACCCGCGTCGGTCGACGCGTGCTCCGAAACGGCGTTCAGTTCGGCGTGATCGTGGCGTGTCCTGATGTGGTCAATGATCGTGTTCCTGGCCAGCCGGAAGAGCCAGCCCCCGAAGGGAATGCCCCGTTGCTCGTAGCGCGGGAGCGCTTCCAGGGCCTTGACAAAGACAAGCTGCGTCAGGTCCTCCGCGTCGCTCGGGCGATGGACGCGGCTGGCGATGAAGCGATAGACCGGCTGGTGGAACTCGTCGAAGATCCGTCCGAATGCCCAGGCGTCTCCCGCCTTGGCATCACGGATCAGGCGATCCAGCGCTTCTTCGTCGATCGTCATAACGAACCAAACCGCCCCTCGTTAGGCGGGCTCCACCTCGACGCCGGCGACGCGCGACCGTCGTGGGAGATCGATCTCCACTCGATCCATCCCACGGCGAAAGGCCAGCGACGGGAAACCCGCCTCGGTCAGGGCACGATACCCGTCCGCAAGGCCCCATGCGAACCAATCTGCTCGATGCGCGTCAGAACCGGTGACAGCGTGCACCCCCCCGAGCTCCCGGAAGCGGGCCAGCGCCCACGGAGCCGGGTAGGTCTCGGCGACCCGATGACGGAGGCCGCTGGTGTTGATCTCGAGGGCCACGCCTGATTCGGCGATTGCCGCGAGGGCAGGATCGAGCAACTCGGGACGGGCCCCGAAGTCGTTCGGCCGGATCAGGGGATACAGGTATCGCTTCACAACGTCGAGGTG
>JAYWFP010000138.1:0-4646 GCA_043778745.1 Chloroflexota bacterium | reverse complement strand
GTCTTGACCGCCGCGGCGGCGTCGACGGCAAGCTTCCTGGTCAGCCCGAACCTCAGCGTCGGTGCCTCGGGTGCCGTCTTCGGTCTCGTGGGCGTGCTCATCGCTGCGACGCGTGTCCATCATCCTGCTTTCGATCGACAGGGCCGCGCGATCGTGCCGCAGCTTGTCACGATCGTGGCCATCAACCTCGTGTTCGGCTTCGTCGTCGCCGGGGTCGATAACGCGGCCCACATCGGCGGACTGGTCGCGGGCCTCTGGCTCGGGCTGTTCGTTGCACCCGGCCGGGTCAGGACGATGCGCGACTTCTGGCAGGCCGGGGGCGGCGGCGAGATTGCCGGGCGCTCACGGGTCATCGGGATCCTCGGCGCGTTGCTTCTCCTTGGCGCCATTGCCGTTGCCCTGATTGCAGGCGGCGCCCTGCGATTCACCTAGAACCGCGGCCAATAGCCGTGTTCGCCACGCTCCTCGGCGCGCTGCCTCGTCCCGTTGGACCCGGTGGGCAGCCCATCGCCGACGACGCCGCGGTCGTCTTCGCCCTTGCGGCGCAGTCTGCGGCAGGGCTTGAACCGCTGACGGATGGACGGCTTCGTGCCGGCGGCACATTCTGGGAGCCAACCCGAGACACCGCGATCGTCGCGGACGCCTGGCGGTTCGCGGTGGGCCACGGCGATGGGGTCGTGAAGCAGGCCTTGCCGGGCCCGTACACGCTGGGTCGCCGAGCCGACGATGAGGACCGCGATGCATCGACGCGGGCCTGGGCGCGGCTTCTCCGCGAGCAGGTCTTCGCGCTGGCCGAGGCGGGCTGTCCGATGATCGAGATCGAGGAGCCGGACGCGCATCTGATTGGCGAGGATCCACGTGAGCGGCGCCGTTTTGCGGATGCGCATGTGCTCATGCTCGAGGGGATCGCCGGCGTTCACCTCTCGCTGGCGATCACCGGCGGCAACGCAGACACGGCGGGCATCGAAACGATCCTGGCCGCGCCGTATGCGAGTCTGGCCGTCGATCTCATCGATGGCCCTGACAATTGGCGCCTGGTCACGAGTACGCCCGGGGACCGCGGGATCATCTGCGGGGTTGTCTCGACGAGCGAGGCCAGCGACGACGCGGCAGACCTCATGCTCTGGGCCGCTGCCTATGCCTCGGCATCCGAGGGCAGGGGAGCGACCCGGGTCGGGCTCGGAACCGCCGGTGGATTCGGGGGGCTCCCATGGGATGTTGCGGAGCGGAAAATGCGCGCACTCGGCGAGGCGGCGCGTTTGGCCCAACGGCCTCTCTCGGAGGTGGCTCAGCACCTCGACCCCAGGGCCATCGACATCAAGAGCGCGGCGCTGGGACGGTATGTCCCGCGATCCGGCCGACGACCCCAGAGGCCGCTACCCTGACGACACACGCCAACGCATGCGAGGGATGAACGTGAGAACCCATTTCTGGCACGGATTCGCCGACATGCATCTCATTGCGTCGACCGAGATCGTGTTCGAATCGGCCGACGGAATCGTGCTCACGGACCGAGACGGCCGCGATGTTCTCGATGCGACCGCCGCGCTCTGGTACTGCAACGTCGGCTACGGCCGGCGCGAAATTGCGACGGCTGTTGCCGACCAGCTCGTGAAGCTTGCGTCCTATTCGTCGTTCGGGTCGTACACCACTGGCCCGACCCTCGAACTGGCGGATCGGCTCGCCACGCTCAGCCCGCTCGGCCCGGATACCGTCGTGTTCCTGGGATCGGGTGGATCCGATGCCATCGATACGGCAGCGAAACTGGCTCGCCGGTACTGGGACGTCCTTGGCCGGCCCGAGAAGCGGGTCATCGTGTCCCGGGAGCATGCCTATCACGGGATGCACGCCTGGGGTACGTCGCTGGTCGGCATTCCGGGCATGAAGGCCGGCTATGGCGGACCGTTCATCGACGAGGTCGCCATGGTTGGAGCGATGGACGTCGAGGGGCTCGAAGCTCTGTTGACGGCCCGAGGGGGCGAGATCGCGGCGTTCATTGGCGAGCCGGTCATCGGGGCCGGCGGGGTGATTCCGCCGACGGACGGCTACTGGCAGGCGGTCAGCGAACTGTGTCGCCGATTTGACGTCCTGCTCATCGCCGACGAAGTCATCACCGGGTTTGGTCGCACTGGCGAAATGTGGGCGACCACCCGCTATGGGATCGAGCCGGACATGATCACGTTCGCGAAGGGCGTGTCGTCGGGCTACGTACCGCTCGGGGGTGTCCTGGTCGGGGAGCGGGTGCGGCGTCCGTTTTGGGACGATCCCGTTCCGGGGGCCATCCTCCGCCACGGCTACACCTATTCGGGACACGCTGGGGCCGCCGCTGCCGGAATCGCCAACCTCGCCATCCTCGAATCGGAGGGCCTGGTGGGCCGGGTCAAGACGATGGAACCGCAGGTCGCGGCGTCATTCGCTCGTCTGGCGGGCCGGCCCCTGGTCGGCGCGATTCGAACCGTTGGCATGACCGCGGCGGTCACCGTCGAACCGGAGGCGTTGGCCGCGGACCCGGCCATTCCAGATCGCCTGGTCGCCGCCGCGTACCGCCATGGCGTGGCAACCCGTGTCCTGCGCGGACACGCTCTCCAGTTCTCGCCGGCCTTCGTGATCACGGAGGCACAGGTGGACGCCATTGTGGACGCCTTCGGCGCTGCGTTCGATGAGGTGGCGGCCGCACGCTGAGGCCGGCCCGCACGCTGAGGCCGGCCCGCACGCCTAGGCCGGCCCGCACGCCTAGGCCGGCCCGCACGCTGAAGCTGGCGCGCGCGCTGAAGCCGGCACGCGGGCCGGACGCTGAAGGCGGCACGCTGACCACACGCAGCGCGCGATCTCGTGTGCGCCGATCACACTTGATTCTGCGTCCTTGCCGGGTGCATCATCAGGTCCTCCCGATCGCATCTTGGAGGTCCCGCCCGTGGCAGCGCATCTCTCGGTCACCGTCAATGGCACGCCCCGGGAAGCGGATGTGGAGCCGAGACGTCTCCTCGTCCAGTTGATCCGCGAGGACTTTGATCTCACCGGTACGCACATCGGTTGCGACACCTCGCAGTGCGGCGCCTGCACGGTCCATGTCGATGGCGTGGCCGTGAAGTCGTGCACGATGCTGGCGGTGCAGGCCGACGGAGCCGACGTCACCACGATCGAGGGGATGGCGTCAGGCGAAACACTTCACCCGCTCCAGACGGCTTTCTGGGAGCATCACGGCCTCCAGTGCGGGTTCTGCACGCCCGGCATGATCATGACGGCGGCCGACCTCCTGTCGAGGAACCCGGACCCATCAGATAACGAAATCCGGCATGCGATCGCCGGCAATTTCTGTCGCTGCACGGGCTATCAGAACATCGTCATCGCCATCCGCGCGGCCGCTGTCGCGATGCGTACCGGCTCCACCGCCGGCGCGGCAGGCTGAGGGGGCGCGATATGACCACCGATATGCTCGGCAAGAGCGTCAAGCGCGTCGAGGACCGTCGTCTCATCACCGGGGGCGGCCGATTCGTCGATGACATCAAGCTCCAGTCGATGGCTTACTGCGCCATCCTCCGAAGCCCATACGCCCACGCCAACATCCGATCGATCGACACGAGCGCCGCCCGTGCGATGCCGGGTGTCGTGGACATCATGGTTGGCGCGGATATCCCGTATAACCCACTGCCGTTGGCGTGGCCCGCGGGCGGCTCGGCCGGGCTGCAGAACAACGTCAACACCCCCCGCGCCCTGGCCACGGACAGCGTCAAGTGGACCGGCGAAGGGGTTGCTGCGGTCATCGCCGAGACGCCCGAGCAGGCGTTCGACGCCCTCGAAGCGATCGTTGTCGATTACGAGCCGCTGCCGACGGTCGTGGACGCCGAAAAGGCGACCCAGTCGGGCGCGCCCCAACTTCACGAGAACGCCCCGAACAACATCGTGTTCGACTGGACCGTGGGCGACAAGACCGGCACGGACGCAGCCGTCGACGCTGCCGAGGTCGTCGTCCGCCAGCGCATCGTGAACCAGCGTCTGATCCCGAATCCTATGGAGACGCGCGGTGACATCGGGCTCTACAACCCCGGGACGGACGAGTACACGATCTGGATGTCGAGCCAGACGCCGCATATCCAGCGGATCCTGCTGGCGATTTTCGTGATGGGCATCCCCGAGCACAAGCTCCGCTGCATCAGCCCGGACGTTGGCGGCGCGTTCGGGACCAAGATCTTCTGTTACGCGGACTACGTGGTCGTCCTCCACGCCTCGAAGCGGCTCGGGGGTCGCGCGGTCAAGTGGATCGAGAGCCGTCGCGAGAACTACCAGTCCACGATTCACGGCCGGGACCACATCACCTACCTGGAGATCGCCGGATCGAGAGCTGGCGAGGTCACCGCGGTCCGGGTCAAGACGTACGCCAACCTCGGCGGCCGCCTCTCCACGATCGGCCCCGGCATCCCCACCACCCTCTACGCCAGGGTCCTGTCCGGCTGCTACAAGATTCCGAACGTGTTCGCTGAAGTGATCGGCGTCTACACGAACACGGTGTTCGTGGACGCCTACCGGGGTGCCGGCCGGCCCGAGGCGACCTACGTGATCGAGCGGGCGATGGATCTCTTCGCCAACGAGATCGGCATGGATCCGGCCGAACTGCGACGCCGAAATTTCATCGCCCCGGACAAGTT
>JAYWFP010000137.1:0-4653 GCA_043778745.1 Chloroflexota bacterium | reverse complement strand
GGCATCCGGCTTCTCGCGGTTGACCGCCTTGCGGACCGCCTCGAGCGCGGTGATGTTGCCGTGAACGTCGGACAGCACGGCGACGCGGCTGCTCACGAGGCGCGTCCGTCGGCATCGGCTCGTCGGTTCATCGCAGGACGCCTTCGCCGGGGATGATGAAACTCAAGGTCGCCTCGCAGGCCACCTCGCCATCCACGCTGGCGATCCCGTGTCCGCGCCCGAAACGCTTGCCGAGCTTGTCCATCGTGATCTCCAGCCGGAGCGTGTCGCCGGGGACCACGATTCGCTTGAACCGGCAATCGTCGATCCCGGCGAACAATCCGATCCGATCACCGAATCCGGGTTGCTTGGCGACGTAGACGGCCATGGTCTGGGCGAGCGCTTCGACCTGGAAGACGCCCGGCATCACCGGCAGGCCCGGAAAGTGCCCCTTGAAGAACCATTCCGTCGCGGTCACACCCTTGATCCCGACGATGCGCCTGGCTTCCGCGTCGTACTCGATGATGCGATCCACGAGCAGGATCGGCCATCGGTGCGGGATGAGCGCCTCGATTTCGCGGGCTGAGTGGACGGTCTCGGTCATGGGCAGGCTCCGTAGGGTGGCTGAGTGGTCAGGTCCGAGCGGCTGCGGCCAGGAAGGCCGCGCTGCCAACTCGATCAAGAAGATTCGTCGTCATTCGCCCCTCGAGGAACGTTTCACTCGAAATGATCGCCTTGTGGATCTCGAGGTTGGTCACGATGCCATCGACCACGAGTTCGTCGAGGGCCGCCCGGCCCCGCTCGATGGCCGTGGCCCGATCCGGACCCCACGCAATCAGCTTGCCGAGGAGTGAGTCATAGAACGGGGGCACCTCGTAGCCCGGAAACAGATGTGAGTCCATCCGGATCCCCGGGCCGCCCGGAGCGTGATAGCGCTCGACGACGCCCGCCCCGGGCCGGAAGTCGTGGGCCGGATCCTCGGCGTTGATTCGGAACTCGATCGCGTGCCCGCGGGGCTGCACGTCTGCCTGGGTCATGCCCAGCGGCTCGCCGGCCGCGATCCGGATCTGCATCGCCACGAGGTCGATCCCGGTCAACATCTCGGTGACGGCGTGCTCGACCTGGATCCGACAGTTGATCTCGATGAAATGGGCCTTGCCCTCGGCATCGACCAGGAACTCGAGGGTTCCGACGTTCTCATATCCGGCCGCGACCACGGCATGGATGGCCCGCTCGCAGAGCTCGGCACGAGCTTCCGCGCTGAGGGCGGTGGTGGGACCTTCCTCGAGGATCTTCTGGTGCCGGCGTTGGACCGAGCAGTCGCGCTCGCCGAACTGGACCCCGTGGCCGTAGCGATCCACAGCGACCTGGACCTCGACGTGGCGGGTGTCGTCGAGCCACTTTTCGAGATACAGGGAATCGTCACCGAATGCTGACTTTGCCTCGGATCGGCAGACTCTCAGCGCGGATTCGAGCTCCCGCGGGGTTCGAACCATGCGCATGCCCTTGCCGCCGCCGCCGGCGGAGGGCTTGATCAGGACCGGATAGCCGATCCGGTCCGCCTCGGCGAGGGCGTGCTCATCGTCGCGCAGCATGCCGACCGAACCCGGGATCGTGGGGAGGCCATAGCCCCCGAGGAGCCGGCGCGTCCCTTCCTTGCTCGCAAAGCGATCGAGGACCTCGGGCGGTGGGCCGATGAACGTCAGGTCATGGGCGCGGACAACTTCGGCGAATGTCTCGTCCTCGGACAGGAACCCGTAGCCGGGATGAATGGCATCGCAGCCCGTGACGACCGCAGCCGAGATGATCGCCGGCACGGACAAGTACGATCGCCGAGCGTCAGATGGGCCGATGCAGATAGCCTCGTCCGCCAGCTGAACGGCCAGACTGTCGCGATCGGCCTCGCTGTAGGCGACGACGGCCTCGATGCCCATCGTGCGGCAGGCTCGCAGGATCCGCAGCGCGATCTCGCCGCGGTTGGCAATCAGGATCTTGCTGAACATCGTCAGCGAGCCTCGGACCCGGCAGTCGCCTCGATGCCGACCAGCTCCTGTCCGTACTCAACGGCCGTGCCGCCCTCGACCATGATCGAGGTCACGATGCCGTCAGCGGGCGCGACCACATCCTGGGGAATCCCGAGCATGTCGACGGCGCCGAGCCGCTCACCCGCCTTGACGCGCGCACCGGCGACGGCAGCCGAGCCGGGTTGGAAGATGCCCACAGCGGGCGAAGTCGCGATCGGACCGTGGGACGCAGCTACGCCCGGGCCAACCTCGCGACCAGGCGGTCCGTCCGACGCACGCCCCGGCCCAACCGGCGAAAGGGCGGGCACGGTGCCGTTCGAGACGGCGATCTTGGCCCCGGTTGCGACCCCGCTGGCCGGCGCTCGGGCTGGCGCGGGAGCCCCGACGGCCTCGTGCCCGGCATGCGCTCGCTGCCCTGAGCCGTCGGTGGCGCGGCGTCCAAGGTCCTGACTGGCGACCGTCGGATGGCGAAGCCGGACATGCCAGTCCCCTTCACGGACCTCGAGCTCGCCGACGTTGAGCGTGGCCAACTTGGTGATCAGCGAAGGCAGGAGCGTATCGATGAGGCGCTCAATGCCGGCGTGTGCGGTCGCACGCGCGGCGTCCGGGCCCGTATCGCGGTCCTGGGGCACGCTCAGGCCTCCTCATGGGCGGGCGGATCGTTGCGACGCGACGATCCGGTTGTCGTTGTGCCGGTCAACCAGCGAGTCGGATCCAGCAGGTCCCGAACCCGGTCGGCGAGCCCGCGATTGGGCGACGGCGTCATGGGCGGCACGGCCGTCTCAGTGTAGGCGCCGAAGGCACGATAGCGCTGATATCGAGCGGCGACGAGTTCATCCGACGGGATCCGCTCGAGGCGGTCCAGCTCGGTCACGATCACGGCTCGGAGTCGCCGGGCCGTCTCGGCGTGGTCGGCATGGGCACCCTCGCCGGGCTCGGAGACCACCTGGTCCACCACCCCAAGCGCGTGCTGATCGTCGGCCGACATGCGCATAGCGAGGGCAGCCGTGGCCGCCTCGTCTGACGATCGCCACAGGATGGCGGCACAGCCCTCGGGGCTGATCACGGCGTAGACCGCGTTCTCGAGCGCAATCACGACATCGCCCACGGCAATGGCGATAGCTCCACCGGAACCCCCCTCGCCCGTGATGATCGAGACGATCGGGGTTCTGAGCCGGGTCATCATCCCGATGGATCGGGCGATCGCCTCCGCGATGCCACGTTCCTCTGATTCGGGTCCCGGGTGCGCGCCGGGCACGTCGACGAAGGTCACGACCGGCAGACCGAAACGCTCCGCAAGGTCCATAGCCCGCATCGCCTTGCGGTAACCCTCCGGATGCGGCATCCCGAAGTTGCGCCGAACGTTCTCCTCGGTATCGGCACCCTTCTGCTGGCCGATGAACACGATTCGGTGACCGTCGATCCGGGCAAAGCCGCAGGCCATCGCCGCGTCATCCCCGAACGCTCGATCGCCATGGATCTCGACGATCTCGTCGGCCATCTCGGCGAGCAGGTCGAGCGTCCTCGGGCGGCGAAGATTCCGGGCCAGCTGGACGCGATTCCACATTTCGGCCTTGGCGTCCTCGGGCGCACCCGGTCCGGCGGTTGGCCGGCGACCGAGAAGCCGATCAACCACGAGTCTGGTCCCGATCGGCGGCCCGTGCGGCGGGCACCCTGTCATCGGCGGCGATTTCGACGGGTCGTGGCGCCGGCTCGTCCGGCGTGGGCAGGTCCGGAACGACGCGGTCGGCGAGCGAGGTCAGGAAGCCGATCGGGTCGAACAGGGGCCGCCCGCCGTCGGGGGCCGAACGCTGCTCGCCGGGGACCAGGTAGCGCAGGAGATCCGCGATCTCGCCGCGCAGCTCGCGCCGCGCGACCACGCGGTCGACGAATCCATGCGCGAAGAGGAATTCCGAGCGCTGGAAGCCCGGCGGCAACTCCTGGGCGATCGTGCCTGCGGCCACGCGCGCTCCGGCAAACCCGATCAGGGCATTGGGCTCCGCGATGTTGATGTCCCCAAGCACCGCGTACGACGCAAAGACGCCGCCCGTCGTCGGGTCGCTCATGATCGAGATGTACGGGACGCCCGCCGCGCGAAGACGCTCGAGCGCTGCGCAGGTCTTCGCGAGCTGCATGAGCGCGAGGGTGCCTTCCTGCATCCGCGCCCCGCCCGACGCAGACACGATGACCAGGGGTAATCGGTCGTGCAGGGCAAGTTCGGCGGCTCGGGTGACCTTCTCCCCGACGACGGCGCCCATCGAGCCGCCCATGAACGCGAAGTCCATGACGCACAGGGATACGCGGTGGCCATCGATCGTCGCGGTTCCACGGACGGCGGCGTCGCGCATGCCGGTCGCCGCCTGCGCGGCGGCCAGGCGATCCGGGTACGGCTTCTGGTCCACGAACCCGAGGGCATCCACGCTCTGGAGGCCGGCGTCGACCTCCACGAAACTTCGGTCGTCAACAAGGAGCGCGATGCGCATCGCGGCGGACAGCCGGAAGTGGTGGCCACAGGTCGGGCAGACCCGATCGGACTTGTCGAGCTGCTTGTTGAAGAGCATCTCGGAGCAGGACGGACACTTGGTCCACAGGTCGGCAGGATAGGCGTCCTTGCGCGGGCGGAACGACGGCAGCTTGATCGGCATCTGGG
>JAYWFP010000136.1:0-4675 GCA_043778745.1 Chloroflexota bacterium | reverse complement strand
CATCCGAGCAGCGCCGGCACGAGAATGAGATGGCCGGAACTGGACACCGGCAGGAACTCGGTGAGCCCCTGCACGATGCCCATGACGATGGCCTGGACGATGATTTCCATCCGGCTCCTTGATGCGGTCGAGCGTCGGCTCGACCGCCGGTGGTTCGGTGTTTAGCGGATGAAGAGCGGGGCGAGCACCAAGGTGATCGTGGCGAGCAGCTTCACAAGGACGTGGAGGGACGGGCCGGCGGTGTCCTTGAACGGATCACCGACCGTATCGCCGACGACCGCCGCGGCATGGGCATCGGAGCCCTTGCCGAGGACGTTGCCGTCGTCGTCCTTGAGGTTGCCCGACTCGATGTACTTCTTGGCGTTGTCCCACGCGCCGCCGCCATTGTTGAGGACGGTGGCGAGCATCACGCCCGAGATCGTGCCGACCATCAGCAGGCCGGCAACGGCCTCGGCGCCGAGCAGAAGCCCGACCACGATCGGCGTCGCGACCGCGACAAGACCCGGCGCGATCATCTCGCGAAGGGCGGCCTTGGTCGTGATATCGACCACCCGGGCGTAGTCCGGGCGCTGGGTGTAGTCCATGATGCCGGGCATCTCCCGGAACTGGCGGCGGACCTCGACGATGATCGACTGGGCGGTCTTGCCGACGGCCCGGATCGCAAGCGAGCTGAAGAAGTAGACGAGCATCGCGCCGATCAGGGCGGCGATGAACACGCTTACGTTCGCGAGGTTGACGGACTCCAGCAAAGCCGCCCCGGGCACATCGGCGAGGATCCGGCGGGCCTGGATCAGGTTGACCTTGTCGATGTAGGCGCTGAACAGGAGGAACGCGGCCAGCGACGCCGAGGCGATCGCGTAGCCCTTGGTGAGGGCCTTGGTCGTGTTCCCGACCGCATCGAGGCGATCGGTGATCTTGCGCGCGCCCGCTTCGGCCCGGCTGAACTCGGCGATGCCACCGGCGTTGTCGGTGATCGGGCCGAACGTGTCCATCGCCAGGATGTAGGCGGTGGTCATGAGCATGGCCATCGTCGCGACCGCCGTCCCGAAGATCCCACCGACGTCTCGTCCGTCGGCATTCACGATTCCGGCCTGTGAGCCGAACCAGTGGCTGGCGAAGAGGGCGATACCGATCGTGATGGCGGTTACGAAGGTCGTCTCGTACCCAACGGCGGTGCCCGAGATGATATTCGTTGCCGGACCGGTCTTGCTGGCCTCGGCAATCTCGCGGACGGGTCGATAACCGCCGGCCGTGTAGAACTGGGTGATGTAGACGAAGGCGACGCTGGTCGCGAGGCCGACCACACCGGCCGCGAAGAAGTACAGCCAGACCGGAACCCCGGACGGGGCAGTCCCGTTGGTCTGGAGCATGACGTTGGTGGTCAGCAACAGCGCGCCCACGGACAGGATCGTGGTCACCCAGTAGCCGCGGTTGAGCATGTTCATCGGGTCCTCGGTTTCCTTGCCGCGGACGAAGAAGATCGCCACGATCGTCGACAGGAGTCCGAAGGCGCGGATGACGAGCGGGAAGAAGATCCACGCGGTGGGGTTCGGCCAGCCGGCGGCAAGCGCGATCGTGTATACGCCCACGCCCAGGATCATGGCCCCGATGTTCTCGGCCGCAGTGGACTCGAACAGGTCCGCGCCACGGCCCGCGCAGTCGCCGACGTTGTCGCCGACGAGGTCCGCGACGACGCCTGCGTTGCGAGGGTCGTCCTCGGGGATGCCCTTTTCAACCTTGCCGACGAGGTCCGCGCCGACATCGGCGGCCTTGGTGTAGATGCCGCCGCCAAGCTGGGCGAACAGGGCGACGAACGAGGCACCGAACCCGAAGCCGACGATCAGGAACGGAGCATCCTTGGTGGCCTGGCCACCGGCGAGCCCGCCGAACAGGCTGAAGATGCCGTAGACGCCGAGCAGGGACAGGGCCACGACGAGGAATCCTGAGACGGCTCCACCGCGCATCGCGACCTGGACGGCCTCGACGAGGCTGCGCCTTGCCGCGGCGGCCGTCCGCACGTTGGATTTGACACTGATGTACATGCCGATGATCCCCGACGCCATCGAGCAAGTGGCGCCCACGAGGAACGCAAGCGCCGTGCGCCAGCCGAGGTCGAGGCCGAAGATGTCGGTCTCGGCGACCGCCTTCGTCTCGAACACGGAGATCACGGCGCCGATACCCACTGCGCCCAGGAGCGCAAGGACGCCGATCGTCGTGTACTGGCGCCGGATGAACGCCACGGCGCCCTCGAAGATCGTCCCGGCGACGTCTTCCATCTCCTTGGTTCCCGTGTCGCGCGCGAGCACGTCACGAGCCAGGTAGACGGCGAATAGAACGGCGATCACCCCGGCGGGCAGGATGATCAACTGCAGCTGACTGGCGTCCATCGGGGTAGCCGGATCCTCCTTGGTGCAGACGTGAACGCGGCCATCATCGGGCGCGCGTTGCCCGCTTGGGCACGGGCTCAGAACACGGAATGTGGCTCGGGGTTGCGTGCGGAAACTCAGGGCGCGTCACCGACGAGCCGGTCGAGATTGGCCGCGAGTGTATCAATCGCCGTTCGAACGGGTCAACTCAGCGAGTTGCCTATCGAATCCAGCGCGCGTAAGCGCCGTCGACGGTCAGCCGGCGGGACGTTTCGGTCGGCAGGTCAACCTGCCAGATGCCATCCGAGAGCGTCGGGTTGACCGTAAGGACGCGACTGATCAGGAGGCTGAGGCCATCGGGCGCAGAACTCGGCCACCGATCCTCCCGCCCGAGCATGGGGTCGATATCCCGGACCGCGCCCGAGATCGAGAGGAGGCGGAGCCGGACCTGCCCATCGGACTTCCGGATCACGAAGGCGAGCGACCCTCCGGACGACAGGTCGACTGGGCCGGCAGCACCCTCCGTTCCGCTGATCGGCGCCGAGTTTCCGAGAAGGTCGACACGCACGAGGGCCGATACGCCGCCGGACGCCGCTGTGGCGACCAGGACGAAGGCGTCCCGGGCGGGCACCCACGTTGGTGCGGCGTTCGCCGACAGCGCTAGCCGGAACGGTGGTGATGGCGAGCCGGACAGATCCGCGACCCCCAGATCGATCAGCTGTACTTCGCCGGTCGCCGTCACGAGCAACGCCGTCCTCCCGCTCGGGTCGAAGGCGATGCGCGGGATCCAGGGTGGCGACCCGTCCGTCCCGTCGATGCCATCGCCTGCCAGGGACGTGGAGTCAGGCGCAGGAGCGCCGTGCGCGAGCAGCTGGCGCTCATCCCCGGAGCTCCCCGGGAGCGGGACGTACCAATAGCCGAGGTCCGCTCCGGTGGGGTCTCGCCGAGCCACGATGATCGCCTTGCCGTCGGGGACCAGGCTCGGCGCATATTCGAGCCGGCCATCATCCTCGGTGAGTCGGCGAAGGCCGGTGCCATCGATGGCCATGGTCTGGATGACACCACCCGCGGCGTACACGACCCGTGCCCCGTCGGCGGTCGTGTCAAAGTTGCTGACCGGCAGCAGCTCGGAGGTCAACTGCCGCTGATTCGTCCCGTCGGGGTTCATGACCCAGGCGTTGCGCACCCCGCCGCGCGCACTCAGGAAGCCGATCTGGTTCTGGCCCGACACGGTCGGCGCGCCTGTCGTGAAGGACCACGTTCGTCCGAGCGTCACCGCCGTCGCATCGCCCAGACGAGTCACGATCGGATCAAGCGTCACGGTGTAGGTTGTGTGCGGGGCGAGGGGCGTCGAGGGTACGAGAACAAGCGTGTTCCCGGCCGTCGAGGTCGTGGCGGCTCTGAGGCCGGACCCGTCGCCCCCGAGGTCCACAACCCTGAACCTCCCATCCACGGACGGCGTCACGTGCATTGCTCCCGGGATCGATACGGGATCGATGGGCCCATCGAAGCGGACGGCGATCGGCGACCCGATGCCGATGCCAGCAACACCGTCGGCCGGGATCGCGGTCACGATCCCGAGGCCGGCGCCAACGGTGATGAACGTCATCTGGAAGGGCGAACCGAGGCGGCTGCCGCCCGTGTCCGCGGCTTCCGGTCCGATCGTCAGCGTGTACCGGGTGCCCGGCGCGAGGCCCGGCCCCAGGGTGAACGACACGACGGATCCACGCCAGCTGGAACGAATGTTGACCGCGGGTTCGATCGACATTGCCTGCTCGACCGATGCGGTGTCCATCAGGCGATCGAAGAACAGGTCAATCGTGCCATCGAGGGGCACGCCACCCGCGCCATCGAGGGGCGTTGTCCGCAGGACGACCGGCGATCCGACCGTCGCAAATGTCCACTCCTCGAGGCCGGTGGGGTCGAGGTTGCCCTCGAGGTCTTCCGTGCCCGGCGCAATCGAAATCGTGAACGTGGTGTCCTGAGGAAGCTTCCGCGATGGCGTGAAGATGGCCGTCGAGCCGTTCCAGGTGAAGACGCCATCGACAACGGGATCGATTCGGAACCGCGCCTCGGCCGTTGCCGGCCTGACGGGCTCGCTGAATTCAATATCAATCGCAGTCACGGTCTGCGCGAGCCGCGGGTCTCCTGCCGACGCGCTGAGGGCAATCGTCTTGATGCTCGGGGGCCGCCGATCGACGGTCGTCGCGTTCACGAGGACGAAGCCGAGGCCCACGAGCGCGACGATCGCACTTACCAGCGAGATCAGACGTCGCATCGCCACCTCCGACCGGCGCTTCCGGTCACGG
>JAYWFP010000135.1:0-4713 GCA_043778745.1 Chloroflexota bacterium | reverse complement strand
CAGCCGCGGAACTGGTCTTTGCGTTCACGCTGTATCGGCTGTGGGGCTTCCCGATCCTGGCCCTTGCCGCGGTCGCGAGCGCCGCTGCCGCCTGGGTCCACGACTGGGTGCTCTACTACCCGGACGTGGCGCCGGACGTCCAGGTGATCCGGGGAGTGGCCATGGCTATTTCCGCAGTTGTTATCGTTGCCGCAGGCTCGCTGGCACTTGCCCGTTCACTGCGCCGAGCTGGTGTACTCGAAGGGTTTCCCGACTGACGGATCGCGCAACTCGGACCGAGACCGCAGCCCTCCCGATCGCCGCGGAGGGCGTCGGTTTCATGTACCGCGGAGCCGATCGGCCTGCGCTCGCGGGAATCGACTTCCAGCTTCCGGCCGGGGGCGTCCTGCTGATCGTCGGCCCATCCGGATCCGGCAAGAGCACGCTGGCCAGGGCGATCGCGGGTCTGGTCCCCGGCGATTTCCTCGGAACCTGGACCGGATCGCTGCGGGTCGGGGACCTCGACACGTCGGCGAACGATCGTCTTCGGCTGGCAGCGACGGTCGGCATCGTGTTCCAGGATCCGGGCAGTCAACTGGTCATGGATCGGGTCGACGACGACGTCGCATTCGGTCTCGAGAATCGCGCGTGGCCGCTCGAAGCGATGCGCCGGGCCGTGCCCGCCGCGCTTGTCGACACGGGTCTTGCCGGATTTGAGCGACGCCGAGGGTCCCGCCTGTCAGGCGGTGAGCAGCAGCGACTTGCGCTCGCCGGCGTGATGGCGGCGCAGCCGAGAGTCCTCGTGGCCGATGAGCCCACGGCGAACCTCGATCCAGCCGGCGCGTCGGCCATCTTCGAGCAGCTCGCCCGGATCAAGGCGACCGGCGAAGCAACGATAGTTCTCGTCGAGCATCACGCCGATGCGGCGTGGCCACTGGCCGACCTGATCCTCGCCCTCGACGCGAGCGGGATCACGATTGACCTGGGGCCACCCGATGAGGTGCTCGCCCGCTCCCGTCGGCGGCTCGCGGAGGCCGGAATCTGGCTGCCCGGCGATGCCGGCGCGATGGCGAGATCCGGTCCGAACCGTGGTGTGCGACCTGCGAGTGACGGCGCAGGGGGAACCCAACTGGTCGAGGCTCGTGACCTCCGGTTCGGCTACGAGCGCGGCCGGCCGGTCGTGCGGGACGTGCACCTGCGAATCGGAGCAGGGGAGCGCGTGGCGCTTGTCGGGCCAAACGGGAGCGGCAAGTCGACGCTCCTCCGCCTGCTGGCCGGGCTCCTCAGACCGTCGGGTGGAATTGTGCGTCTCGATGGGCTTGATCCGAGTCGTCTCTCGGCGGGTCGCCTCGCCACGCTCGCGGGCTTCGTATTCCAAGACCCGGAGCTCGGATTCATCGAGACCACGGTTGAGGGCGAGGCGGAGGTCGGCCTCGCTGGCCGTTCGATCGATGATCTGATGTCGCGGCTCGATCTGCCGCTCGGAGCCTTTGGAGCACGAAGCCCGTATCAACTCTCGGGCGGGGAGCAGCGGCGACTCTCGGTCGCAACGGCGCTGGCCAGCGGCCCGTCGCTGCTGTTGCTCGACGAACCCACGTTCGGACAGGATCGCCGCGGCTGGGAGGCAATCGCCCAGATCATCGACGAGCTTGTGGATGCCGGGACAACCGTCATCGCCGCGACCCACGACGTGTCGTTCGCCCGGCGCATCGCCTCCCGGCAGATCGAGATGGGCGATGGCTGGATCGTGGCCGACGAGCGCATGGGCGCGGAACCCGCCGCCGACCACGCCGCCGCCGACCACGCCGCTGCCGCCGGTCGCGCTGCCTCCGATCCCACTGCCGCCGACCATGCCGCCGTCGGGCACGCGCCCCAGCGCCCGCGGAAGCCGCGGACGCGCAGCCCGAAACGGTCCGGGCCACCATGCTGAGCCCGATCGAACTCACCGCTCGACAGGAGTCGAGCATCCTCGGACGGACGAACCCGCTCGTGAAGCTGGGGATTGCGCTCGGCTGGCTCGTCGGGCTGGGGCTCATTCACGACCCGCTTAGGCCTCTGGCGCTCGCCCTGGCCGTCGTCGCCGCGGGTCTGATTCTTGGAAGCATTCCGCCGGCCCGCCTGCTACAGGGGCTGGCTCCGCTCGTCGCTGCGGCCGGTTCGATCGCCCTCGCCAACCTGGTCTTTGCCGCCGCCAACACGGATCCTGCCGCCCGCGAACTCATCCGCGTCGGGTCGCTCCGGATCACCGCCGAAGCCGTCGTCGTCGCCTCGTCCATCGGCGCCCGCGTCGTGGCGATCGTGGCTACGGGTGTCGTATTCGCGCAGACGACGGATCCGACCCGGCTCGTGGATGCGCTGGTGCAGCAGGCCCGAGTACCGGAGCGGTTTGCCTACGGGGCATTGGCCGCGTACCAGGCGATCCCGCGGCTCGGCCAGGATCTGGGCACGTTGCGGCACGCCCGGCGCATTCGCGGCCTGAGCGGTGACTGGCATCCGAAGTTGCTGATCGGCCTCCTCGTCCGCGCGATCCGCCACGCCGACCAGTTGGCTCTGGCGATGGACGCCCGCGCGTTCGGCACGACGCCACGCACGGCGTTCCGCCCTCTCATGTGGCGCTGGACCGACCTTGCGGTGGGAGCCGGTGGCGCCGTGGTCATCGTGCTGATGCTTCTCGCCTGACCCGGGCAATCCTTCTCGCCTGATCGTCGCGATCCGCGGGCTGGAACGGACTTCCTCCCGTGGCGCACAATGGGCGGACATCCCTCGATCCATCGTTCGCGCCCGATCAGGGCTGCGACCCGAGCATCCTCCGGAGGTACCGCGATGACCGACGTCATGGACCCAGTCCAGACTCACCAGCAGTTCATCAACGGCGAATGGGTCGCCAGTGCGAGCGGCAAGACCCTCGCCGTCGAGAACCCTGCCAACGGAAAGGTCATTGCCCACGTCCCGGCGTCCGATGTCGAAGATGTCGACCGGGCCGTCGAGGCTGCCGCCAAGGCCTTCCAGACCTGGCAGAAGACGACGCCGGCCGAGCGGATGACGATGCTGCTCAAGCTGGCCGACGCGATCGAGGCCAACGCCGACGAGCTGACGCGGATCGAGAGCGCGCACACCGGCAAGCCGCTCAACGTTGCGGCCGTGGACATGCCGGTGATCGCCGACAACCTCCGTTTCTTCGCCGGCGCCGCCCGCAACCTGGAGGGCAAGGCGTCCAACGAGTACATCGCCAACCGGACCTCGATCATTCGCCGCGAGCCGGTCGGGGTCATCGCCTCGATCGCGCCGTGGAATTACCCGTTGATGATGGCCGGCTGGAAGATCGGGCCGGCCCTCGCGGCCGGCAATACCGTCGTTCTCAAGCCGTCCGCGCGTACGCCGCTTACCGCGGTCAAGCTCGCGGAACTCGCCGCCGATATCTTTCCTCCCGGCGTGCTCAATGTCCTGACCGGGACCGGCGATACCATCGGGCCTGCCCTCGTGGCACATCCGAAGGTCGGCATGATCTCGGTCACCGGAGACACGGAAACCGGCAAGAAGATCGCCCGGGTCGCCGCTGATCACGTCAAGCGGCTCCACCTTGAGTTGGGGGGCAAGGCGCCGGTGATCATCTTCGACGACGCCGACCTCGACCTCGCCGCCGAGATCCTGCGATTCGCGAGCTACTGGAACAGCGGCCAGGACTGCACGGCGGCCTGCCGGGTCATCGCCGGCCCGAAGGTCTACGACAAGTTCGTGGCCAAGCTGTCCGACCAGGTCAGGCAGATGAAGTGGGGCGACCCGACCACGGGCGAGGAGCTCGAGATGGGTTCGCTCATCTCCAAGGGCCAGGTTGACCGGGTCGCCGGCATGGTGGATCGGGCCCGCGACGGAGCCGAAGTCGTCGTCGGTGGGCGTCGCCCGGACCTGGGCGGCGCGTACTACGAGCCGACCGTCATCGCCGGTCCCGATCAGAAGAGCGAGGTCGTCCAGGACGAGGTCTTCGGACCGGTCGTGACCGTCCAGCGTTTCTCGGACGAGGACCAGGCCATCGCCTGGGCCAACGACGTCAGGTTCGGTCTTGCCGCCTCGGTCTGGACCAACGACATCGGTCGCGCCATGCGCGTGGCGCGGTCAATCCAGTTCGGAACGGTCTGGATCAACGATCACTTCACGCTCGCCTCCGAGATGCCCCACGGTGGCTTCAAGGAATCGGGCTACGGCAAGGACCAGTCGATGTACGCGATCGAGGACTACACGATCGTCAAGCACGTGATGCTGAGGATCTGAGCCCCGGGCGGGGAGCGCTGAGGAGCGGCGCGTCGGGGAGCGCTGAAGATCTGAGCCCCGGGCGGGGAGCGCTGAAGATCTGAGCCCCGGGCGGGGAGCGCTGAGGAGCGGCGCGTCCGGGGCCGGGAGCGCTGAAGATCTGATCACGCGTCCGGGGTCGCGTTGCCACGCGATCCTTGCCCGGATCCAGGTCCCGGCAGAGCGCCGGGACATTCGGCCAGAGCGCCAGGGCATTCGGCAGGCGGCAGTCCCGGTCGCGTGGCTCGGAGTGCCGTCGCTCATGACGATCCCGTCACCGTTCCTCGACTCCGAAGCGCTCGATGGCCCCTATTCGCGCCAAATACGAGCCCCATTCGTGGTAGGTGCGGTCGCACCGCTCTGCAGCCGCGTGAACGGGTGGCCCGCCGGGAATCCACGCTCAGCGCGGCCGTCGCGGGGGTCGGAGTCGGCTCCTGGCAGCGTCGA
>JAYWFP010000134.1:0-4745 GCA_043778745.1 Chloroflexota bacterium | reverse complement strand
TCGGCCGCGCCGGTGTCGGCGTCGACAACGTCGACCTGGACGCCGCGACGCGAGCCGGGATCACCGTGGTCAACGCTCCGACAGGCAACACGATTGCTGCGGCGGAACATACGCTCGCGTTGCTGCTCGGGCTCGCCCGCAAGGTCGCCGCGGCGGACGCCTCCGTTCGCCGTGGCGAATGGAAGCGATCCCAGTTTCAGGGTGTCGAGTTGCGAGGCCGGACACTGGGGATCGTCGGGCTCGGGAAGATCGGGATGGCCATCGCCGATCGGGCGCGGGGGTTCGAGATGCGCCTTCTGGGCACGGATCCCTACGTGACCGCGGAGCAGGCTGCCCTCCATGGCGTCGAGCTGGTCGATCTCGACAGCCTGCTGAATCGGTCGGACGCCATCACGGTGCATGTCCCCCTGTCGCGAGCCACGCGAGGGCTCATCGGGGGCAGGGCCATCGCCCAGCTGCGCCCCGGTGCGTTCGTGCTCAACGTGGCTCGGGGCGGGATCGTCGACGAGGCGGCCGTTGCCGACGCCCTCCACTCGGGTCATCTCGGCGGGGCCGGGTTCGATGTCTTCGAGTCCGAGCCGCCGGCCGGCTCACCGCTCCTTGACGCACCGAACACGCTCCTGACCCCGCACCTCGGTGCATCGACGGCAGAAGCGCAGGTTGCGGTCGCAGAAGAGGTCGCGGACCAGATCCTCGACGTGCTGGCCGGACGAGCCGCCCGATACGCGGTCAACGCGCCGCTCCTCCCGCCGGAATTGGCGAGCGCCATCGGGCCGTACCTGCCGCTCGCGGAGATCCTGGGCCAGTTCTTCGGACAGTTCGCGGGCGTTGGCGTCAAGACGCTGACCCTCGATATCGCCGGGGAGCCTGCGGCCTACCCGACGGCACCGATCACCGCAGCGCTGCTGCGCGGTCTCCTGGAACAGGTCACCACGGAGCGCGTGAACCTGGTCAACGCCTCGTTGCTGGCGAAGGCTCGGGGAATCACCGTCGTCGAACGCCGCAGCCCGGATGCCGGGTCATTCAGCGCGCTGGTCACCGTGTCGGGCGTCGTGGATGGTCGCACCGTCTCGGTCGGCGGAACCGTCGCCAACGGCGAACCCCGCATCGTCCTCCTCAACGAGTACCGGCTCGACATGGAGCCAAGCGAGGTCATGCTGATCACGCACCATCAGGACCAGCCCGGGATCATCGGGCGGATCGGCGGGCTTCTCGGGGCGGCCGACGTGAACATCTCGGCCATGCATGTCGCCCGCACCGCCCCTCGCGCCGACGCCCTGATGGTCCTCGCGCTCGATGACGATGTCCCCGAAGCGCTCGCGACGTCGATTCGGAACCATGAGGCGCTGATCGGGCTGTGGACGATCCGGCTCGCTGGCCTTCGATGAGCGTGGCTGCAAACCGATCGGCCATGGCCGCACCAGGTCCCGATGCGGATGCACCGGACCGGCTGATCCCCGCGGGATTGGATGCCACGATTGTGATGCTCCGGCATGGCGAATCGGCCTGGGTTGCCGAGGGTCGATTCCAGGGACAGGGTGATTCTCCGCTATCCGAGGAAGGCATCGAACAGGCTCGCCTGGCGGCCGCTCGGATTGCCCATCCCAGGACCATCCCGGCCCTGCCGATCCCATCGGGTCTCCCGCTCCAGATCCGCCATTCGCCCTTGCTCCGAACCACCACCACGGCGATGGCCGTCGCCGATGCGATCCGGGTCTCAGCCGGTGGTTCTGCGACCGTGAACCTGACCCCGGATCCCGGGTTCCTCGAGATCGGGCAGGGCCTCTGGGAGGGCCGGCACTCGACCGAGATCGAGGCGCGCTGGGGCGACGTCCTTGCCGGCTGGCGTCGTGACCCGCTCATGACCTGGGCACCGGAAGGCGAGTCGATCATCGAGGTCGACCGACGCGTCCGGTCCTCGCTCAGATCGACGCTCGCTGCCCTTGGCGCGGACGGTCCGGGCACTTCGACCCACGGCCCGCAGGTCCTCGGCTACGGTGCTGGCAGCGGCGAGGAGCCGTGGACCCTGATCGTCGGGCACGATGGCGTCTTCAAGGTGATCCTCCTGGCCCTCATGGACCTGCCTCTGGCTCGATTCTGGTCGTTCCCCTTTGCCCTCTGCGGCATCACCGTGATCGAGATCCGGGCCGGGCGCGCCCGTCTACGCGCTCACAACCTGACCGACCATCTCGGACCGCTCGAGACCGCCCGGCGGCTCGAGCTGGACGCCGAGCGCAGCCGTTCGGGGGCACTCTAGGAGTGCGGTTGTACCGGCGCGTCTAAGGGCGGCGGCGCCGGGCTCGCGGGCCTCGCGGGCCGAAGTGCCGACGGCGGAGGGCGAGTCGCAGGAGCCCGAACCGGAGACGACGATGAGCCTCGGCCACCAGGCGCAGGCGATCAGGGCCGAGCTGCTTCCGACCGTAGGCAATTTCGACCTTCGCCCGGGCCACGGTCGATAGCTCTGGCCGGACCGCGGGAACCGCATCGCCGAGCGTCCCGGCGAATTCGAAGACGGTCTGGGATGGTCGGGGTCCGAGGCCGAGCCGACCGGCCCAGCGGGCGACGGATCCCCATGCCTGATCCGGATGCATTGGCCGCGGCCCACGGCGCCACGCGATGGTCGCGAGGCCTGCCCCGCCGATCGCCAGCAGGATCGCGATCACGATGAACGGGCCGCCAGATCGGCTCGACGGATCGTTCGAGCCGGGCACGACCGGAACCGGCGACCGTCGACCGGGACCGTTGCCGTCCCCGCTGTCGCCCGGCCCGTTCGTGACAAAGTTGAACGATGGTCGCGGCGAAGCTGTTGCCGGGGCGCCCGAAGGGATTGCAACGGGCTGGCCCACGCCACCTCCGGTCGGGTCGAAATCCACCCAGCCGTAGCCGGGGAAGAGGACCTCGACCCAGGCATGGGCGCCGCCGTTCTCGACGACCTCCGTTCCATCTGCGGAGCGCTTGCCCGGGAGGAATCCCTGTGCCAGCCTCGTCGGTACACCGGCCTGGCGAAGGAGCATGGCCATGGTGCTCGCGTAGTACTGGCAGTAGCCGACGCGGATCGTGGCGAAACACTCAACCGACGACAGGCCGCTGCAGCTCGCCTGAATTTCGTCCTGAATGTCCGCCTGGTAGGAGAAGTTGGCGGCGTCGAGCAGGTAGTTCTGGAGATTGAGCGCCAGGTCATATGGATTGTCGGGGCTGGTCGCCTTGACCTCGCTCAGGATCGCGAGCGCTTTGGGACCGAGGGCGCCGGGCGGCACGTCGAGGAACAGCCGCTTCTCGTCCGCCGTGTATTCGCCGCTGGCGACTCGCAGGCGATTGGCCGTGATCCCGCCGGGCACATCCCCAACCACCGGGACGAGGGCGGTGACCTCGTACTTTGTGGCACCGTCGAACTGGATGGTGGCGAACCATTCACCCGACCCGGTGACGCGGACCGTGCTGGGACGATCGACCCACAGGATGGTCTGCGGGCTCACGACGTAGTCGTTCGCCAGCGTGTCAGGTTCGATCTCGAATCGGATCTCGCGGCGTCCGTCGTGCACGGATGGATCGTCTGCGGATCCGGCCAGGAGCGGATCGCGAGCAACCCGCTCGATTGAGGTCGTGTCTCCCCAGCTCCACGACGTGGAATCAAATTTCGCATAGGCGCCGACGCGCCACTTGAACTTCTCCGTCTCCAATGCGGGCAGATGGGCGAGGAAGGCGGTGCCCGAATCCTGGGACCACGAACCGGTGATCGGCGAGTTCTCTCCGAATACGACCACGCCGGGGTTCCGGGACTGGCCACCGAGTGGCAGGTAGCGTTGGAGCCATTGGGACAGTTGGACAAGGGTCCCCGGCACGCTCTTCCATGCCCCCTGCAGGGGAGCCGATGATGCGGTCGCGGTCAGGAACAGCGAGCCGACGACCGCTGCCGCGATGAACACCGCGCCGCCCCGGAGGTACAAGCGACTGACCGAGGCCGGGTCCCCGATCCGGCGGCGAATCCATGTCGCTCCCTCGTCCGATGCATGCGAACGCGCGAGGAGGACGAGGGCCCCCAGGGAGAACAGCACGATCAGGTGAAGCTGATCATTCCGGGTCAGGGCCATGTTGCCGAGCAGAACCAGCCCAGTGGCAATGACCGCGTCCAGCGGGCGCCGATGGCCAAACACGGCAAAGGCCACGAACTGGCCCGCCGCCCAAACGATCCCGCCGAGGGCAATCAGGTAATGCCCGTACTGGGCGGTCAGCGGCAGGCCGAGGACCGCGAGATCCTGCCAGACGCGCCCGACGATCTCGGCAGATTCACGATAGCGCGCCGCCATCGCGGCGATTCCGAATCCCTCGACCGTGTCGCCCAGAACGATCGCCCCGGCGATGATCGGGAGAATCATCGCCGCGAAGGCACTTCCGAGGAGGTGGGTGGTCCAGCGCCCCCAGCCGAGCTTCGCGCCGCCGAAGCCGAACGCCACCCCGGCGATGCCCACGAGCGGCAGGAAGTCCGTGAACGGTCCGATTCCCCGAACCCATCTGGCATCGTCGATCGACCACGCGATCGAAACGACGATCACGATGACCGCGCCGAGGGTCGCCCAGCCCTCGGATGGGCCACGAAGCCCGCGTTTAAGCCACGTCGCCCGGGCCTGCTCGTGGTTCATCGCCGCTCGTCCGTCACTCATCCGGCAAGCATCTCCGCGAGGGAGCCTCCCGGCGCCAGGGTGTGGACGGCGACATCGAATTCGGACAACGCGTGACGGAGCCCG
>JAYWFP010000133.1:0-4745 GCA_043778745.1 Chloroflexota bacterium | reverse complement strand
ACGAGCTGCACCGGCACGGGCGCAGGCTCGCGCCAAGGGCGATGTTCCGGGCCAACCTCGGCAACGGGGGCGAGATCCTTTCGTGGGTCTGGCGTCGGAAGGTCCAGCGCCCGCGTCCGCTTGTGGTGCTGTGTGACATCTCGGGTTCGATGGAACGCCACTCCAGGCTGCTCCTCCGCTTTATCCAGGCCCTGTCCGCGTCCTCGACTGTGAAAACCGAGTCGTTCGTGTTCGGGACGCGCCTGACGCGGGTGACGCGCCTGCTCAAGGATCGCAACCGGGATCGGGCGCTTGCCAAGGTTGCCGACACGGTCACGGACTGGGCGGGCGGGACGCGGATCGGGGAATCGTTCCGTGACTTCAATCACAAATGGGCGAGACGGACCCTGCGCTCGAGTGGCGTGGTCATCGTGGTCTCGGATGGCTGGGATCGTGGCGACCCCCGTCTCGTGGAGATCGAGACGGCCAGGCTTCGGCGCAACTGTCACCGGCTCGTATGGCTGAATCCGCTCGCCGGGACCCCGGGCTATCAGCCGCTCGCCGCCGGGATGCGCGCCGCCTATCCGTACATCGACGACTTCCTGGCCGCCGGAACCGTGGCCAGCCTCGAGCGCCTTGGTGAGATTCTGGCTGGCAGTCGCGTAACCGATACGAGGCGCGGCGGTGAGGCCGCTGCGCATGTTGCCCCGGGAGCCGACGCCCGACGGACCTTTGCGCCACCGGCCAAGGTGGTTCGCCAGCCCGTGGATCCGTTGACGGCCCGTCCGCTCGGTTGAGCCCCGGTGCAGGCGGCCTGGCATCGCGATTCGCCGTTGCCTCGGTGGCGCGCGAAGACCGACGAACACCGGAGGCCGAGCAGGCGCCTAGGATGGCGCCATGCGCGATCTGCTCGAGACCCTCGATGCCTGGCGGGCGCAGGGAACGGACGCCGGCCGAGCGGTCGTGGTCCGGACCTTCGGCTCGGCTCCGCGACCGGAGGGGGCCGTTCTCCTCGTCGCGGATGACGGGCGCCTCATGGGGTCAGTCAGCGGTGGGTGCGTCGAGGGCGCGGCCGCCGAGGAGGTCGCGAAGGCACGAGCGACCGGCCTGAGTCGGGTGATCCGCTATGGGATTTCAGACGAACAGGCCTGGGACGTCGGCCTCGCCTGTGGGGGCACGATCGACGTCATGGTCCAGCCGATCGTCTCGAACATCGTCATCTCGGCTGCCTCCGCCTCGATCGGCCCGGCTGGTATTGCCGCCGCTGTGGCCACGCCGCTCCCGGTGGACGCGCCGCCGTCCGCTTTCGGTCCGCACCAGCCGGGCCCCGGCGCACCACCGGCTTCACCAATCGTGATCGATGCTGCGGGCACGATCCTCGAGGGCTCGACGGGCGCTCCCGGGACGGACGACGCGTTGGCGCGGGCTGCCGCCGACATCCTGGAGGATGGACGGTCACGGACGGTTGACATCGACGGACGGGCCTTCTTCATCGAAGCGTTTCCGGTTCGGCCGCGTCTCGTGGTGGTTGGCGCCGTGGAAGTTGCCCGATCCCTCGTCCGATACGCGCGGGAACTCGGCTACGAGACCGTCGTGGTCGACGGGCGCGGCTCGTTTGCGACGTCCGAGCGGTTTCCCGATGCGGACCGCCTCGTGGTGGCCTGGCCCGACGAGGCGTTCGATCAGATCGAGGTCGGCCCGAATGATGCGGTGGCGATCTTGTCCCACGACCCGAAGTTCGACGAGCCCGCCATCGTCGAGGCTACGCGGCGTGGCGCGCGCTACGTTGGCGCCGTCGGCTCCCGCAAGACTCAGGCGGATCGACGCGAACGCCTCGCCGAGGCCGGCCTGAACCCGGACCAGATCGCGCAAGTGCATGGCCCCATCGGCCTGGACCTGGGCGGACGGGATCCTGCGGAAACCGCGCTTGCGATCATGTCCGAGATCGTCGCCGCGCGGCGCGGCGGCTCGGGCCTGCCGATGCGAAAGCGCTCCGCCGCCGGATCGTGACCGACCGCTACGGGATGCCGGTGCGAGCGGCCGCGATTGTCCTGGCAGCCGGCCGGTCGTCGCGCTTCGGGCGGGCCAAGCTCGCCGCGAGTCTGAACGGTCGTCCGCTACTCCAGCACGTTCTGGATGCGCTGGCGGCGGCCGGCATCGAGGACCCGGTCGTGGTTGTCGGCACCGACGAGGCGAATCCCACCGCTGCGATCGCGTGGCGGGCTGCGCGCCGCATTACCAACACGGAACCGGATCGCGGCCTGTCGCACTCTCTTCGCCTAGGCTGGGCAGCGGTCATGGCGGCAGATCCCCGGCCGGACGTCGTTGTCGTGGCTCTCGGTGATCAGCCCACCGTCGATCCGACGACGATCCGGCGGCTGCTCGCCGAGCCACTGGAATCCGACCGACCGATCCTGAGCGCCCGCCACGAAGACGGGTCGCGCAATCCGGTTCGACTCGAGCCTGCGGCCGCCGCTCTCGTGGCCGACGCAAGCGGGGACCGCGGTCTCGGGCCGCTCATGGACCGGCACCCCGATCGCGTTCGCGAGATCCGCGTTGCCGGCATCAACCCTGATATCGATACGCCCGCTGATCTCCAGGGGCTGATCTCCAGGGACTGGGCTGATCGCGTTCGCGCCAACGCGGCACAGGTCGCGGCTGTCCGGTCAGCGCCCGATGAGGCCGACTTCTACGCCCCGGTCACCCGCATGTTCGTGGTCCATCCGGCTCGCCGCGATGACCCGGTGCTCGACGTCCTGCTCACCCTGACCCGACCGGGAGATACGTGGCTCGATATTGGCGCCGGTGCCGGTCGCTACGCCCTCCCGATCGCGCGAGTCGCAAAGCAGGTCATCGCCCTCGATCCCTCCGCGTCGATGCTTCAGGCTCTCCGGGCCGGGGCGGTCGAGGCACACATCACGAACGTCCACGCGGTGGAGGGTCGATGGCCGCCGGAAGCGCAGGCCCGAGCTGAACTTGGCAAGGACCCCGTCGCCGATATGGCCCTCATGGCGCATGTCGGCTACGACATCGAGGCCATCGTCCCATTCCTCGACGCGATCGAGGCGACGGCCCGCAGCCAATGTGTTGCCGTGCTCATGGTCGAAAGCCCGGCCGCGATCGCCGCACCATTCTGGCCGCGTGTCCACGGGCAGCCGCGCGTTGCCCTGCCGGCGCTTCCAGACTTCCTCGAGCTGCTCGATGCGCGGAGCATTCGCCCCCACGTATCGATGGTCTCCTCGGAACGCCGACGATGGTCGGACCGCGACGAACTCCTGGCGTTCCTCCGCCGCCAGCTATGGACCTTGCCTGGCTCCGCTTCCGATCAACGACTCGAAGCCGCGATCGAGGAACTCATGGTCTCAACGCCGGATGGGGGAATCGAACTCGCAGGCCCCCAGACACGAGACATCGGCATCGTCAGCTGGTCACGAAGGACCCCGTAGGCCCGAGCGCCGACGCCCGCCCGTGAGTATTCGTATCATTCGCCCCAGCGCGTTCGGGCAGCGAGGCCGTTCGGGCCGGAGCTGGTCTCGCACGCATGCGTATTCGGAGGTCACCGTATGGAGTTCTCGGGTACCGTCGACATTCCTGCCACGCGCGAGCATGTCTTCGCATTCGTCACGGATCCCGACCGCATCGGGGCATGTGGACCCGGCGTCGAATCGATCGAGGTGATCGACCCAACGCACTTCCGGGCCAAGGCGAAGGTGGGCGTGGGCTTCATCACCGCGCGATTCGTGGTCGACCTGGAGATCACTGAGCAGCAGCCGCCCGACATGGCGATCATCAAGGCCCGTGGTCAGGCGCCGGGCAGCGCCGTCGACGCCCTCGGCCGGATGAACCTGGTTGAAGGTCCGGAACCAGGGACCACGACCATGGTCTGGGCGGCCGAAGTCAACCTGAGCGGCATGCTTGCCAGCGTCGGGGCACGCATGGTCGAGGGGACCGCGAACAAGATGATCGGCCAGACCTTCGACTGCGTCCGCGCCAAGATCGTCGCCGAGGGCTGATTGGAGCACGTCAGCCGGCTGATCGGACCGGTCGGCACGAACGTCCACCTTCTGGCCGACGCGCGAACTCGCGAGGCCATCGCCATCGACACGGCGATCCCGTCGCTGGCCTGGATCACAGAATCGCTCCGGGAACGGGACTGGACCCTGAAGCTGATCGTGACGACGCACGGGCACTGGGACCACTTCGGCGACAACGCGGCCGTGGCCGACCGTACCGGGGCTCAGATCGCGGTCCATCCCCTCGATGCCTACCGTCTGACGACGCCGCAGCCCCTGTGGGCCCCGTTTGAGATCCCGCCCTGCGTTCCGGCCGTCGACCTGGCGGAGGGTGGTGAGATCCGGTTCGGCGAGATCCGTCTGACGGTGCTCCATACGCCGGGCCATACCGAGGGTTCCGTGTGCCTCTGGTCGGCCGACCAGGGGCTCCTGTTCAGCGGCGACACCCTGTTCGCGGGAGGGTGGGGGAGGGTCGATCTACCGGGTGCTTCGCCCGATCAGATGGTCGAATCCCTCGCCCGACTCGCAACCTTCGATGACCCGCTCGTTGTCCATCCCGGTCACGGCCGATCAACGACCATCGGGGCCGAGCGACCGTGGCTGGAGATGGTCGCGCGCGAGCGCCAGCTGCCCCTTTAGGCTCGGGGCCCAACTGGTCCCGCCGGCAAGGTTGGCAGCGAGATCGCCTTCCGATAGCGTGCCGCCGTGCGTGATCGTCGAAAGCCGAGCGCCTCGTACAGCCGAACGGCGCCG
>JAYWFP010000132.1:0-4777 GCA_043778745.1 Chloroflexota bacterium | reverse complement strand
GCTCCGAGACGAGCCGGTGCGCCAGGTCGCTCTCGCCGATCTGGACGAGGCGCTCCGTTTCGGGCCTCGGGATCAGCGCTCGCTCGTCCGACGCAAACGCGAGGCCGAGGAATTCCTTGACGCCCCGAAGATAGGCGACGGGTTCGCCTGCCTCGCGACGGGTGACAGCCTCGGCAAAGTGCGTCGCCTGGCCGTCGCCCACGGGAGCGTCCGGATGCGCCCTGAGGCCCGTGCGATCGATCCCGAGGACATGGGCGAGAAGGACCTCGGCGTCGAGTCGGGGCGATTCGGAGCCCGCCGAGCGGAAGCGGACGACCGCGTCGCGGAGGAGCTCGTCCACGGTGGCCAAGGCCGGCTCAGGCGTCCGCAGATGCCGGTTCGACGAGGTCGGCCAGCCGCTCGGCCTGATCCGTGGTGATGAGCGTGTCGATGAGCCGGTCAAGATCGCCGTCCATCACCCGCGGCAGGCTGGAAAGATCGACGTTGACCCGATGATCCGTTACGCGGTCCTGGGGAAAGTTATACGTCCGGATCTTGTCGGCGCGATCACCGGAACCGATCATCGACTTCCGGGCTACCGAGTCGGCCTCACGCTGGCGCCGCTTTTCGGCATCCTTCAGCCGGGCGCGCAGGACGGCCATCGCCTTGGCCTTGTTCTTGTGCTGGCTCTTCTCGTCCTGGATTTCGACCACCAGGCCGCTCGGCAGATGGGTGATCCGGACGGCCGAGTCGGTCGTGTTGACGGACTGCCCGCCGGGACCCGACGAGCGCTTGACGTCGATACGGAGGTCCCGCTCCTCGTCGATCTCGATCTCGGTCGCCTCGACCTCGGGCATGACGACCACGGTGGCGGTCGAGGTGTGGGTTCGTCCGGACGATTCGGTGGCCGGGACCCGCTGGACCCGGTGCGTGCCGCCTTCGAACTTGAGCCGTGAGTAGGCCCCGTCCCCCGCGATCTGGACGATTGCTTCCTTGATCCCGCCGATTCCCGTTTGGTTGACGCTCATGACCTCGGGCGTCCAGCGATGCCGTTCGGCGTACCGGAGGTACATCCGGAGCAGCTCTGACGCGAACAGCGCCGCTTCCTCGCCGCCGGCTCCCGCGCGGATCTCGAGAATCACGTTGCCATCGTCGGCCGGGTCACGCGGCAGCAGGAGGAGCTTGAGTTCCTCGATCTGGCGCGTCTCGTCGGCTTCGAGATGGTCGATCTCCTCGCGGGCCATCTGGCGGAGGTCCTCGTCGGACTCACCCTCGCGCATCTCGCGAGCCCCGGCCAGTTCCGCTCGGGTGTCGATCAGGCGCCGATAGGCAGCGACGACGGGCTCCATGCGGGCGAACTCACGTCCGAGGCGCCGGATGGCATCGGGATCGGTGCTCGTCTCCGGAAGCGCCAGCTGGGCCTGGAGTTCGTCGAACTGGTGCGCGAGTTCCGCGAGCCTCGCGTCGAGTTCGCTCATCCGGGGCTGGCGGCCGGCACGAGGGCATCCAGCGGGCTGCGATCCGGCTCGTCCGATCCGGCCGGCACGGTCTCGCCATCCGCCTGGAGTGCCTGCTCCATGGAGACGATGGCCACCTCGATCTGGTCGTCCGATGGCTGCTTTGTGGTGATCATCTGGACCAGGATCCCGGGCCACATCACAATTCGAATAATCGGGTTGCCCCGATGGCGCGCGCCCCAGCGCAGGACCTCGTAGCCCAGGGCAGCCAGGACCGGGATCAGCAGGATCCGGCTGGCGATCATGACCAGCGGCTCCTGGCGTCCGACCAGGGTGAACGCGATGATCGAGAGAATGATGAGGACGACGAGGAATTCGGTTCCGCAGCGCGGATGGGCCGTCGGATGGCCTCGAACGTTGGACGTCGTCAGCGGCTGACCCGCCTCGAGGGCGTGAATGGTCATGTGCTCGGCACCGTGGTACTCGAACACGCGACGGATGTCCGGCGCCCTCGAAATGAGAGCGAGGTAGCCGAGGAAGATCCCGACGCGAACGAGCCCCTCGACGAGGTGCTGGGCGAAGCCCTGCTTGATGTTCGCGGTCGCGACGCTCGCGATGACCAGCGGGAGGAGGAAGAACACGCCGATTCCCAGGACCAGCGTGATCCCGAGCATCAGGGCGACCGAACCGCGGCCGAGCTCGACGCCGTCCTCATTCGCCTGGATGTTGGCGCTCCGAATCAGCCAGCGCGTTCCGATGACCAGCGTCTCGTACAGGAGGACGAGGCCGCGAATGAGGGGCGCGGTGGCCAATCGCCACGCGTGCGGCCCGGTGTTCAGTGGCTCGGATGCCCAGACGATGTGCCCGTCCGGGTGCCGGAAGGCCACCGCAATGGCATTGCGCCCGCGCATGAGAACGCCCTCGATAAGGGCCTGACCGCCGTAGTTGAATCGTGCCATGGCCGGAAGTCTACCGGCGGGACCCGAGAATCACGACGGCGGGCCGTCTGGGCCCGCCGCGGCGTTGGATGTTTCGGCTCCGGGCCGTCTGGCCCGGCCCGATAAACCCGCTCGAACGTGGGTCAGCCGGCGCGGACCTGGCGTCAGCGGCGCGTCCGGCGTCAGCCGGCGCGGACCTGGCGCTCAAGGCGCTTGGTGAATCGCTCGACCTGACCGGCGGTATCGATGATGGTCTGCTTGCCGGTGAAGAACGGGTGGCAGTTGCCGCAGACATCGACGCGGAGTTCGGTTCGCGTCGAGCCCACGGTCCATTCGGTCCCGCAGGACCCGCAATGAACCGCCGACTGGTGGTACTGGGGATGAATATCGGGCTTCACTGCTGTTCTCCTCGGTGCCGTCCGCTCAGGGTCATGTGCCCTGCCGGTGGTCGCCGCTGCGGTTGCGTAGGTTGCTGGTCAGGCCTCGGCCGCGGCCGTGGCTACGAGCGCGACAACTCGAACGCGCTTCTTGGTCTTGGTGGCGTGCTCGAACTTCACGTGGCCGGGCACGGTCGCGAAGACCGTGTAGTCGCCGCCGAGGCCCGTGCCGTTACCGGCCAGGAAGGTCATCCCGCGCTGCCGAACGATGATCGTCCCGGCGGTGACAAGTTGGCCGTCACCGGCCTTGATCCCGAGCCGTTGGCCAACGCTGTCGCGGCCGTTCTTGGATGTGCCGCCGGCCTTTTTGTGGGCCATATCGACTACTCGTCCTTCTTCGGTGCGCGAGCGCGCTTGGGCTTGTCCGCCGGTGGCGCCGCTGCCTTGGTGACCTTCGCCGCCGGGGGCTTCGTGGACTTGGTGGCGGTCGTCGATGCCTTCGACTTCGCATTCGAGGTGGCCGACGTCTTGGTGGCAGGTGCGGATGCCTTCGTGGCCTTGTCGGCCTTCGTGGCGCTTTCGGCCTTCGGCTTCGCGGCGGGCGCGAGCTTGGCGGCGGGCGCGAGCTTGGCGGCCAATGCCGCGTCGGCTTCGGCCTGACGCTTGGCTGCGGCCTCGAGGCGCTGTCGCTCCGTGACCTTCGCCTCGACCAGCTTGGCGGCATCGGCCGCGGCACTGCGTCCGCCGAGGACGATGTCGCTGATCCGGAGCACGGTCAGCTCCTGGCGGTGGCCCTTCTTGACCCTGCGACGGGCCTTGGGCCGGTATTTGAAGCTGATCGTCTTCTCACCGCGGATCTGGCGCAGGACCTCGGCAGCGACGGTCGCGTTCGGCACGATCGGGCGGCCGATCTCCGCTGCGTCGCCATCGGCAACGAGCAGGACTCGATCAAGGGTGATGGCGTCGCCGGGGGCGACTTCCAGAAGCTCGACTTCGAGCTCGGTGCCGACCTCGACGCGATACTGCTTCCCGCCGGTCTCAATGACTGCGTACATGGATCCTCTGCGGACTCGCTTGGCGGTCGCGCGGCGAACGGACCGCGGCCTGTGGGGACAAGGGTAGGCACCTCGATCAGGTCGAGGCGCGAACGGAAAGTGTACGGCGAACGCGCGCCGAGCGTCAATGGTCGGCGACGAGGACCACGCGCTCACGAACGAGCCGCTCGAGCGAGAGCTCCAATCCGGCCGATTCGGCCAGCGCCGCGAGCACTTCCTCGGGGCGTCCGACGCCCCGCTCCGGATCGTAGCGAACGCGGATTCGGAGCTGGATCCGGTTTGGCTGCGAGGCCGGGCCGGAGGGGCCTGAGTCAGTGGCGGCCGGACTGCCTGCCTCGATCAGGCTGATGTCCGCGAGCAATGGCCGCAGATCGTAGGCGACTGGTTGTCCGCCCTTGTCCCGCGTGCGCGGGAGCGAGGCTTCTCGCAGCAGGCGGCGAGCACCATCTGCGAGGGCATCGGGCGCACTTGGCGCGGGTTCGCCTTCGGCGAGGTCGGCGCCGCCGACGCGGACCTCGGCTCGATAGTCCGCAGCGATCACCTGGCCCGGCAGTGCGGCTTCCCCGAGCCAGACGTCCTGCAACTCGATCAGCCGATGCCCCACGGGCAGGTTTGCCTCAAGCGCGTCCCGAACGACCGCGACCGGCAGGCGCTCGGCGAGAAAAAGATCGGCAAGTTCGCGCTCCGCCGGCAGGCCGACGCCGAGGGGTGCGGCGAACGCGATGCGCGGCCGCGGGGGCATCAGATCCTGGCCGACCACCGGCAGACCGCCTGCCCGGAGCCCGGCCTCCCACGCGGCCTGCTGATCGCGCTGAGCGAGGGGCGGCGCCGAATCGGAGCGCGCATAGACCAGCCGCCAGCGCTGGCGTGGCTCGGCGGGTGCGATCGGGTTGGGAGCCTCCATGGCTCTGCTAGTCTGCCGGAAGGATGGCCATGACCGCCCGAACCCTCCCTCCGATGTCGCCCCGTGT
>JAYWFP010000131.1:0-4780 GCA_043778745.1 Chloroflexota bacterium | reverse complement strand
AGGTCCCGCTGCCATCGTTCATCGAGCAGACGGCCCTGATCATGCTGACCATGAACCTCGACCAGCCGGCCGGTCACATCCCCGAGTCGCGCGGCCGTCACGGGCTCGTCATCCATCCGCGCGGTTGAGCGTCCCGAAGCGCTGACCTCGCGGACAACGATCAACGGCTCCGGCAGGCGATCGAAGAGGGCCTCGACGCGGGCCATAGGGGCCCCATGCCGAACCAGGCTGACGTCCGCCCGAGCACCCAATGCGAGACCGAGGGCATCGATGATCAGGCTCTTGCCCGCACCAGTCTCCCCGGTCAGGACGTTGAGCCCTGGGTCCAGCGTGATCCGGAGTCGGTCGATCAGCCCGAGGTCGGCGACGGCGAGCTCAAGAAGCGGACCCATTTCAATGTTGGCAGCGGTGTCCGGGGTGTCGATGGACTCGCGCGTTGTCGCGTCGGCCGCGAGATCGACTGGCGCCGTCGCCTCGGGCGGTGCGGCGTCGGTCGAGCGGCCGCTGCCGATGGTCTCGCGGGTCGTGGTCATCGAAGGATCACGAAGGCAGGAGCTCCACTTTCTTCCGGAGCAGGTCCCAGAACGGCAGGGCACCGTGGGGCTGGACGAACCGAATCGATCGATCGAGGGCACGGACCTCGACCACATCCCCGACCACGAGCGGGACGTCCTCCCGGCCGTCGATCGACACGAGGGCCTCGTGAGCATCCGTGACCAGGCAGCGGACCACCACGGAGGAACCCACAACCACGGACCGGATCGTTGTGAGGTACGCGGCGATGGGCGTGACGATCAGGTTGCGCGCCGTTGGATCGAGGATCGGACCGCCTGCTGAGAACGAGTAGCCGGTCGAACCCGTTGGGCTGGACACGACCAGGCCGTCGGCGATGTAGGTGGCCAGGTGGCTATTGTCAATCGCGACATCGAGCCGGACAACGCGGGCCAGCGATCCCCGGGCGATCACGACATCGTTGAGCGCGATATGGCGCTCGGGCGCGTCCTGCGATCCCGCTCGAAGGATTCGGCCCTCGAGGGCCATTCGGTGCTCGAGTGTGAATTCGCCGGCCTGCAGGAGCTCGAGCGTCCGAATGAGATCGCCCGCCTCGACCTTGGACAGGAAGCCCACCTTGCCGACGTTGATTCCGAGCAGTGGCACGTCGATCTCGGCAACGGCCCTTGCGGCGCGCAGGAACGTTCCATCGCCGCCCAGGACCACCAGCACGTCCGTACCCGGCAGCTGGTCGCTCATCGCGTCCATGTCGGCCGCGGTTGCCGCCCAGTGATCGATCCCGCGGACGGCCGCCCACCCTGTTGCGCGCTCTCGAAGCTCGATGGCCGCGTCGCTGGTCGGGTTGTAGGCAAAGCCGATTCGGAAGGTGGCCGGTCCGGTCATGCTGGCGCTCCCCCGGTCACGACCGCGATTCGGTCCCACAGGTCCGCCTCGCCGGTTGCACTGGCCAGCGCCAAACCGAGGGACAGATCGGGTACGCCCAGGTGGAGCAGGAATTCGCGATTGCCTTCCGGGCCGAGGATCGGCGACGCGACCAGATCGAGCGCGACGAGGCCCAAGACCGTCGCCACGCTCACGACGCGCTCGACCGTGGCCCGATGGACCGCCGGATCACGGACGACGCCGCCCGGGACCTGGCCGCGCCCGGCCTCGAATTGCGGCTTGACCAGGGCAACGATCGATCCACCGGCCGGGCCGAACGCCTGACGTACGGGCTCAAGCACGAGGCGGAGCGAGATGAACGAGACGTCGATCGTCGCCAGCACGATCGGCTCGGGCAGGGTCGCGGCGGTGATCGTGCGGGCGTTGGTCCGTTCCATCGAGACGACCCTCGGGTCCTGGCGCAATGATTCGGCGAGCTGGCCGCGCCCGACGTCCAGCGCGAACACGCGCTCGGCTCCGCGTTGCAGCAGGACGTCGGTAAATCCTCCGGTCGAAGCGCCCACATCGAGGCACACGGCACCGCGCGGGTCGAGCCCGAACGCATCGAGCGCCGCGACCAGCTTGTGCCCACCCCGGCTCACGAACGGGTCCCGCTCCAGGATCATCAGATCGATGTCAGGTTCGACGAGATCGCCGGCCTTCCGATCGACCCGTCCCGCATCGCCGATGCCCGTCCTGATCTTGCCGCCGAGGATCAGTGCCTGTGCCCGCGCCCGCGACGGGGCGAGCCCACGATCCACGACCAGCTGATCCAGCCGGACGCGAGTCAATCGGCGCGTTGCAACGCGAGGGCGTGTTGAGGCCGTGGCATTCACCTGACTATCGTGGCACAGCCGGCTCACCCCGGCCTCACGAACTTCGATCAGGCCGGTCCCGGAACCGTGCTCGCGGCAGGCGTGGCACCGATCACCCGCAGCGCCTCACGAACCTGACCTTCGAGTCCGGCGGCGTCGAGGCGCAAAACCCGGCGCAGGTCGGCGACCGAACCGTGATCGACGAAGCGATCGCCCGGAATTCCGACGATGCAGACGGGGACAGCGCGCAGGGCCGGATCGGTCATGCGCGCCGCCTCGATCGTCTCGAGCACGGCGCTCCCGAACCCACCGGTCACGACGCTCTCCTCGAAGGTCACCACGAGCTGCTTGCCTCGTGCCTGATCCAGGATCAGCTGTCGGTCCAGGGGTTTTGCAAACCGCGCATTGACCGCAGCGACGGACCAGCCGTCGGACTCGAGCGCGCCGGCAGCCTCCTGCATCCGATGGACGATGGGTCCGAAGCCGATGAACAGCACATCGCGACCTTCTCGAAGGACTTCGGCCTGACCTACGGGAATGACCGCGGGCTCGGACGTCGGCAGCCCGAAACCGGGATCGCGGGGATAGTGCAGGGCGAAGGGATGATCCTGTGCCATAGCCGTGCGCAGCAGCCCGCGGAGCTCCTGTTCGTCCTTCGGACTGGCAACCACCAGATACGGCAGCTGTAGTTGCGCAGGGATCGTGAACATGCCCTGGTGCGATGTTCCATCCTCGCCGACGAGACCCGCGCGATCCACGGCGAGCAGAACCGGGAGATCGTTCTGGCAAACGTCGTGGACGGTCTGGTCGAAGGCCCGCTGGAGGAACGTGGAATAGAGCGCGACGACGGGTCGCATACCCCCGAGGGCCAGGCCGGCCGCCATCGTCACAGCGTGCTGCTCGGCGATGCCGACGTCGATCGCCCGGTCCGGGTAGGCGGCCTGAAACTTCGCCATTCCCGTCCCGGTCGGCATGCCGGCCGTGATCCCGACGATGCGGCGGTCTTCGGCCGCGAGCGCGACCAGTTCGTCGGCGAACACGGCCGTGTAGTTCGGATGTTTCTTCGGGCCCGAAGCGGCGGACGCGGGCGGGACGGCATCGCCGTTGGATCCGGAGCCGTGTGGGGCGGTCGAGCGACCCGTCGTCGCGAGGTCGCGCGTCGTCGCGGGATGGCCCGGCTCGTGGCCATCGGCTCCGGACGCGTGCTCCATCGGCGGGAGCGCGGCCCCATGGAACGAGACCTGGTCCGTCTCCGCGGGTCGATAGCCGCGACCCTTCTGGGTGCGAACGTGAACGATGACTGGGCCCTTGAGTTCGAGCACGCGCTCGAAGGTCTCAAGCAGCGCGTGCAGGTCGTGGCCGGGCACCACCCCGATGTAGCTGATCCCGAGATCCTCGAACAGCTGGCCAGGCGTCGCGAGGCTGACGACCGATCGGCGGAGTCGCTGGCTCCATTCGAGCGCGCTCCCACCGACAACGGGAAGCTTCTCGATCAGGCTGTCGTACGCGGTCTTGCTCTGCTGCCAGGCCTGGCTGAGCTTGATCTTCGAGAGGTACGTCGAGAAGGCCCCGACCGTCGGGCTGATCGACATCTCGTTGTCGTTCAGGACGATGAGCAGTTGGGTGCCGCGATGCCCGATATCGTTGAGGGCCTCGAGTGACAGCCCGGTCATCAGGGCCGCGTCACCGACCACCACCGCGATTCGCTCGAGCCCATGACGAAGATCCCGCGCCGTGGCAAGGCCCTGGGCAATCGACAGCCCGGTTCCCGCGTGACCGCCGTCGAAGACGTCGTGCTCGCTCTCCGACCGACGCGGAAAGCCACCGATCCCGTCGAGCTGACGGAGCGTCCCGAACTGGGCGAGGCGACCGGTCAGGAGCTTGTGCGCGTACGCCTGGTGCCCGGTATCCCAGACGATCTTGTCGCGCGGTGATTCGAGCAGCCGATGCAGCGCCACCGTCAGCTCGACAACACCCAGCGACGAGCCGAGGTGCCCGCCCGTCGACGCCACCGTCGCGATGATCGTCTCGCGGAGCTCTGCGGCGATCGCGGCGAGTTGCACGTCATTGAGGCCGCGAAGATCGGCGGGACCCCGGAGATCCTTGAGCATTTGCGTCACGGTGGCGTATGTCCCCTTGTGATGGCGCCCTAGGTGCCGGCGTTTGATCGGTCAGCTACAGATTATCTGGTACCCCGGACGCGCATGTTTACCGGGTTGGTCTACTCGGCTTCGACCGCTTCCTCGGGGCGAACGTCGATGGCCGCGATGGCACCGCCGGCGCGTGTCACGAGTTGCTGGACCTTGAGTTCCGCTTCCGTCAGGAGTGACGCACAGCGCTCGTGGAGAGCGACGCCGCGCTCATAGAGCGCAATCGAGCGCTCGAGCGGCAATCCCCCGGTCTCAAGATCGGCAACGGCACGCTGGAGCTCGGCCAGCGCGTCGTCGAAGGTCAGGCGTTCGATTGGCGTGTCAGTCGCTTTCTGCACCGGTGTCCTCATCGCTGCGATCGGCAAGCCGCGACAGGCGCGG
>JAYWFP010000130.1:0-4785 GCA_043778745.1 Chloroflexota bacterium | reverse complement strand
GGGTGCTCGAGACGACGATTCCGGCCGGGGCCATCACGCCGCTCCACACCCATCGAGCATCAACGGTCATGTACGTCGTTTCGGGCACGAGCTTCATTCGTCGAAACGAGCTGGGCACGGTGATGCTGGACACGAGCGCTATGGACCCGCCGTTCGTGATGCCACCGATCCTGTGGTCCGATACCGGCCCCGCGCACACCCTCGAGAACACGGGTCCGGATCCGCTTGTGGTCATCGGTGTCGAACTCAAGGTCTGACCGGGGAGCTGGCGCCGCTGAACTCGCGTTCGGCCCTGTGACGGTTGCGGGCGGCATACTTCCCGAGTGACATCTCCCCGTCCCGATCTCTCCCCGCCCGGGGATGCCCACCGTTCCGAATCCCTGTGGAGCCCGGAGCGGCGCCCGCTCACCATCGGCCTCGTTCTCACGATCACGCTCGTGGCGGCCGAGGCCCTGGCGGTCTCGACGGCCATGCCGATCGTCGCTCGCGAACTCGGCGGTCTCGAGCTGTACGGGGCCGTATTCTCGGCGTTCTTCCTCGGCTCGCTCATCGGGATCACCATCGTCGGCGGGCTCATCGATGAGCGTGGACTCCTGGCCCCGTTCGCCCTGGGCTTGGCGCTCTTCGCCATCGGGTTGCTGATCTGCGGATTCGCGCCATCGATGCCGACCATCGTGGTCGGGCGATTCATCCAGGGGGTCGGTGGTGGCGCGGTCCCGCCGGTCGCCTACGTTGCGATCGGCAGGAGCCTCCCCGAGCGCCTCAGGCCGCGCATGTTCGCAACGCTCTCGGGGGCCTGGGTGATCCCGGGCCTGATCGGGCCGGCGATCGCCGGTTTCGTCGCCCAGACCTGGCACTGGCGGGCCGTGTTCCTCGGACTGCTGCCGCTCATCCTGCTCGCCGGGGCCATGGCTACGCGTGCCATGCGCACCATTCCCGCCCATCCGTCGTTGCCGGATAGGGTGCCCATGATGGCCCGCAGCGGTTGGACGCGCCGGTACGCGCTCGCCGTCGGCACCGCGCTCGGGACAGGGATCCTCACCGCGGGGTTGCTCCAGGCCGAGCTCTTGATCCTCGTCTCGATGGTCGCGGCCGGGCTCCTGATCGCGGGCTACTCGTTCCGGCAACTGACCCCGGAAGGCACGCTCCGCCTCGCGCGGGGCTATCCGTCGGCCATCCTGCTGCGCGGCGTCCTGACGTTTGCCTTCTTCACGGTCGATGCCAACGTGACCCTCCTGCTCCAGGAGGTACGCGGCTGGTCGGCGCTGGCCGCCGGCCTCGCCCTCTCGGCGCCGACCCTGTCGTGGAGCTTCGGGGCGTGGTACCAGGCCCGCCACTCGTCGCGCGTCGGTCCGGAGCGATTCGTCCGGTACGGGTTTCCGATCGTGGCGCTCGGCATGGCCGGTGTCGCGCTGGCCCTGTTCGAGCCCATCCCCGCGTGGATCGTCCTGCCGTTCTTCGGGATCGCCGGGCTGGGCATGGGCCTCGCCTACTCGCAGTTCGCGATCATCGTGCTGCGCGACGCACCACGGGCCGCGCAGGGCTCGGCGACATCGGCGGTCACCCTCGCCGATGCCCTCGGAACGGCGCTCGGGACGGGCATCGCGGGGGCACTCATCGCGATGGGCGTCCGCGCCAATGCGGGCGTCGGGCCGGGGCTGGGCGCCGCGATCGCCATGGGCGTCATCGTGGCGGTATTCGGGTTCGTGGCCGCCCCGCGACTCTGGCGAACGGCGAGTCGCGAGCACGTCGCCGCAAATTGAGCGGCAGGCTCGTTTCGGTCGTGCGCTAGACTCGTACGATCGATCGGACGACCCGGGTCATGATGCGATCGATGTTCGGTTTGTGTTCGTCGCCGATCGGCCCAGCGAATCAGGAGGACCCCAGCCCGATGTCGGTCGAGACGCTTCGCGCGAAGATCCGCGAAATCCCGGACTTCCCGAAGCCGGGGATCCTGTTCTATGACATCACGACGCTCTTGAAGGACGCGGGGGCATACAAGGAAGCCATCGGCCTGATGCTCGACCCATATCGCGGCGAGCAGATCGACCTGGTGGTGGGCATGGAATCTCGCGGCTTCATCTTCAGCGCCCCGATGGCCTACGAGCTCGATGCCGGCCTCGTTCCCGTCCGCAAGCTCGGCAAGCTTCCGGCCGAGACACTCAGCGTCGAATACGCCCTCGAATATGGTTCCAACACCCTCGAGATCCATCGGGATGCCATCCAGCCCGGCCAGCGTGTTCTGATCGTCGACGACCTGCTCGCGACCGGCGGTACCGTACATGGCACCATCGAGCTGATCGAACGCCTCAAGGGCGAGATCGTGGGCCTCGCGTTCCTCGTGGAGCTCGACTTTCTCCACGGCCGCGATCGCCTCGAGGGCCGGCGAGTCACGAGTGTCGTCCGGTACTAACCAGTCCCGCCGTCGGCCGGACGATGCCGTGAGCGGGACACCACCGGATCCGTCGAGGCGCCGATTCTTCCGGCAGTTCGCGGGAGACGTCATTGCCAACGCGGCCCACGTCGTGGGAGCGATCGGCGCCGTCCGGGATCAGACCGCCGCCGAGGCTGAGTCGCTCCTGCGCGGCAACGGCGTGGTGGGATCCGCCGTGTCGCCAGGGACCCCGAACGCTTCCGATGGCCCGGCTCGCGCGGTCGGGATCCCGAATCCCACCGGCTTCCGCACCCCGTTCCGATTCGAGTCGGACCAGGTCCTGCTCGTCATCGACCAACGAGCACTGCCCGACACGCTCATCGAGTTGCCGGTCAAGAGCGGCCACGACGGGGCGCGCGTGATCCGGGACATGGCGGTCCGGGGCGCCCCGGCCATCGGGCAGGTAGCGGCCCTCAGCCTTGCCCTCAGCGGCTGGCTTGCCCGGAATGCGCCACCCAACGTCCGTCGACAGCTCGTCCAATCCGCCGCACGCAGCCTCAACGAGTCGCGGCCGACCGCGATCAACCTGGGCTGGGCGATTCGTCGCGTGATGGCCCGTTTCGAGGCCCTGGACGCCGCCGAGGCGAGCGGCCCCGACATGGCGGCCGCGATGCGCCACGAAGCCGAGCAGATCGTGGCGGAGGCAACCGATGACCACGGTCGGTTGGCCGATGCCGGCCTCGCCATCCTCCCCGATGTGGGCGCGCGCGAGCTGCGGCTGTTGACGCACTGCAATACCGGGCCCCTGGCCTGTGGCCAGTTCGGCACCGCACTCGGCGTGATCCAGGCTGCGCACCACGCGGAACGAGCGCTCCACGTCTGGGTCGACGAGACGCGGCCGTACCTCCAGGGCGCCCGACTCACGGCCTGGGAACTGGCACAGGCCGGCGTCCCGCACACGCTGATTCCCGATGTCGCCGCTGGGTCACTCATGGCATCGGGTGAGGTCGATGCAATCCTCGTGGGGGCGGACCGGATCGCGGCCAACGGCGACACCGCGAACAAGGTCGGAACGTACTCGCTGGCCGTGCTCGCGAAGCACCACGGCATTCCGTTCTATGTCTGCGCCCCGCTGTCGTCCGTGGACCTGTCAACGCCCGACGGCGCGGCAATTCCCATCGAGGAGCGACCGGCCGAGGAAGTCACGACGATCCGAGGGGTGCGCATCGCGCCGGTTGGCACGGCCGTCCGGAATCCGTCGTTCGATGTCACGCCGGCGGCCCTGATCACCGCCCTCGTCACCGAGGAGGGCGTCCTCCGCGCGCCGTTCGGGCCCGCCCTGGCAGGTGCCATGGCGGCGCGCGACGCCCGCCGCGCCGCGGAGGAGGCAGGCGCATGACCACCGTCGCTCTGTCCCGGCGTGAGGCCTCGGTGACCACGTCGCTGACGACAGATCGCGGGATGCTGCGGGCGTTCCTCGATCGCGATCCACTGCTCGCCGCCTACGCGATCTGCGACCTCGACGATCGCGAGTTCCCGCGGACTCGTTGGGGCACCGCGTGGTCCGGCGGGTCGATCATCGCCATCGTGCTGGAATACTCAGGAGGGTCGCCGCAGCCCTTGTTCGCGATCGGTCGAGACGATGGCATCGAAGCGATCCTCCAGGACATCATCCGTCCTCGATTTGCCTACGTCGCCGCCCTTCCCGCGGTCCTGCCGGCGATCCAGCGGCGCTACCGGCTCGACGCCGGGCCGCAGATGATCCGGATGGCCGTGAACCGGGAGACATTCCTCCCGGCCGACGATCCCGGCGTCGAGCGGCTCGCTCCGTCCGACGCGATGGAACTCAATCGCCTGTACCAACTTGGGTTCGGAGCGTGGTTGCCGCCGCAGTCGATCAGCGAAGGTGTGTACTTCGGGCTCCGTGTTCGAGGACGTCTCGTCGCGGCTGCCGGCACGCATGTCACCAGTCCTGCGGCACGCATGGCCGTCGTGGGCAACGTGCTGACACACGGCGATTTCCGCGGCCGAGGGTATGCGACGGCGGTGACCGGAGCCGTGACCGCCGAACTGCTCCGGTCGTGCGACCATGTGGCCCTCAACGTTCGAGCCGACAACCCGCCGGCCATCAGTGCCTACCGCCACCTCGGCTACACGGAGCACGTTCGATTCGAAGAGCGACTGGCCCGTCGCATCGGATCGCCATGGTCTGACCTCGTCACGACGGTTCGCCGTCGTCTCAACCCTCGCAAGGAGTCCTCGAACTGATGACCGCTACGCAGACCACCGCCCTGCCCCCGCACGATGTCACCGATCTCGGGCGCGCCGCCGAGGGTGTCCGCCGGATCGAATGGGCGGAGCGGGAAATGCCGGTGCTCCGCCTGATCCGCGAGCGCTTTGCGGTCGAACGG
>JAYWFP010000129.1:0-11298 GCA_043778745.1 Chloroflexota bacterium | reverse complement strand
CATCAGGGGCCGACAGGAGCCCGATGGCCTCGGTCAACGTCGATGGGCGCTCGTAGCTGAAACTCCGCACGCTCAGTTGCTCCAGTAGCGGCTGGGGGATCTGTGCTCCACCGGCAGCGTGACTGATCCTCAGCCGCGCCGCTTGTCCGGGTCCGGCAGGACCTCGTCCCGGATCGTGGCGAGCAGGTCGTGGTATGACCCGATGAACCCGCGGAGTGTCCGTACCGTGGCGCCGTACGCATCGAAGTCGTCGGGGGTGAGCCCGTCTGGATCGTACGCCCGCGAGAAGTCCGGAATGCGGTCGCGCAATTCGCCAATCTTGGCCGGATCGACCGGAACGTCGATCCGCGATTCGGGGCCGATGCCACTCCCGTTGAACCGGACCTGCCAGGCAGGCGGGATGGTCAGGATCGCGTCCGCCCCGACGAGCTCCGTCCAGTGCAGCCGGTGCCGGAACGCCGCGGCCAGGAGACGCGTCCGGTAGTGCCGCTCGCGGAAGATCGCATAGGCCCGCTTGAACGTCGCGATGCCGGCCCAGTCAAGGGCATCCGGGTGGACCGGGATGTCGTCGCGTTCGACCAGCACCCGCATCCAGTCATCGAGACGGCCGATCATGATCGTGCAGACGGGGGTCATCCCGCCCGCGTTTCCGCCGGCGGCGGCAAGTGCCTCCAGACCGCGCTCCACGGCCTCGGCCACCGCGAGCGCCTGGGGCACCGTGAAGCAGACGGTGGCGTTGATGTTCACGCCGGCCGCGGTCGCGGCCTCGATCGCCTCGAGTCCCGCCCGCGTCGCCGGAAACTTGACCTGGATGTTCGGGGCCAGCCCGGCGAAGCGCAGCCCCTGTTCGAGCATGCGCTCGGCGTTCGCGTAGTTCGTGGGGTTCGTCTGGAGTGAAAGGCGTCCCTTGCGGCCCCCTTCCCGGCCGAACACCGGGGCCAGGGTCTGTGCGCCACGGACTGCCATCTCCTCGATGACCGCCCAGGTGATATCGGTCTCGGTCCAGGTCGGATGGTCAGCGGCGATCGCCCGGATGCGTGGCTGCCAATGGGCCTGCTCACGGCGCACGACCTCGAGGACGATGCTCGGATTCGAGGTCGCACCGGTGGCGCCGCGAGCCACCGCGTACTCGAGGTCGGCCTCTCCGCACGAATCGTTCCAATAGTCCGTGGGGGTCGCCCGGACCATGGCCTGGAGCGCGCTCTCGGCGGTCTTCGCCTCGGCTGGAGCGGTCACCGCGGGTCCCTCCTGGGCATTCCGGGGGTTGGCAGCGTCGAACCGATCGAGCATAATCGATTATCGATGACCTGCCAATCGGCCCGAGGCTCTCGCAGGTCGCACGAGGGCGACCGGCAGATCGACTGGAGCAGTTCATGACGTACGTGGTTTGCGCGACCTGGAAGGCGAAGCCCGGCGAGGAGGCGGCCGTGATCGACCTCCTTCAACAGGTGACCCGCGCGTCCGAGCAGGAACCAGGGTGCCTCCTCTTCTGGGCACATCGCTCGGTCGAGGATCCCGCGACGTTCTTCCTGTACGAGCGGTACGCGTCGGAGGCCGACTTCCGGGCCCACGCCACGTCCGATCACGTCCGCCGGCTGGTCCTCGAGGACGCCGTTCATAGGCTCGCCGTCCGGCGGCGCGAGATCTTCGAACTCGTCGCGCCCGATGAAATGCCGACGCAGCCGAGAATCTCCAATGTCTGAAAGCGACGAGATCCTCGACACGTTCCTCGGCGACGATGCCTTCCCGGTCACGTGGGATTCCGAGACCGAGAAGGCCTTCTTCTGGGTCTACGACGATCTCCACATCCCGCATCCGGTAAGCCCCATGTTCTTCGACATCGGCGGGTGGTGGCTGAGCTGCGACCACATGTTCCGGCGATTCGGGACGCCGTTCGCGGTGGACTGGCTGGCCAAGAACGTGAACGGCTACGTCTACACGACCGCGATCCCGGCCGACCCGGCCATTCGCATCGAGGGAACGGAATACAGCTCCCGCTACGGGGCGAGGGTCCCGCGCGACGGCGCGTATGCCGAAAAGATGGGCGCCTACCTGGACACGGTCCTGCCCGTCTACGGGGCCCATTTTGCCGACTGGTGGCGAGACCGGCTCGTCCCCGAGATGGAGCGGAACTTCGACTACCTCGAAGCGCAACTGGACCGGGCTGACGAGATGAGCCTGGCCGAAGTCGCGTGCCTCCTCGAGGACGCAATCGACATCCACGATCGCCACTGGAAGATCCACTGGATGCTCAACTTCGCCCAACTGTCCGCGACACTCAACCTCCGGGCCGTGATGGAGCGGGTGCGAGGCGGCGTCGACGAGGAACTCCTGGGCCGGCTCCAGAACTCCGCGTCCGACCGGAACTGGGATTCGATCGAGGCGTTGTGGCAGATGAAGAATGAAGTCCGCGACGAGGCCGAACTCAACGCCATCTTCCGGATCGGCGACGCCGACGCGGTCGCCGCCGCGCTCCGCGATTCCACAAGCGGCCGACGGTTCATCGACGAGCGGATCGCACCGTACCAGCACGAGTTCGGCTGGCACGCCGTGTGGAGCCACGAGTTCATCTTCCCGACGGTCCGCGAAGAGCTTGAGCCTGTGCTGGACCTGATCCGCGGGTACGTCGAGACCGATTACGACTACCCGACCGCGATCGAGGCCATGCGCCAGGACATCGCCGCCGCCTCGGATGAGGTCCTCGCCGGGCTCGATGGTGAGGCACTTGCGGAGATGCGTGCCGCGAACGAGACGAACCTCCGGATGGCACCGCTCACGCCCGATCACCACTTCTACATCGACCAGGGCGCTAACGCCCACCTCCGGCTCGTCCTGATCGCGATCGGCCGGAAGCTGGTCGGAGGCGGCCGCACCAGCCTGCCGGACGACGTGATGTTCCTCCGCTACAACGAACTGCGGATGCTCATCGGCGACGCCGCGGCGGTCGACGCGGCTTCGATCGTGGCAGAGCGGCGAGCCGATCGGGCTGCCGCGGCGAAGGTCCATCCACGCAACTGGATCGGCACGGCGACCTCCTCCCAACTGGCCTTCCCGTACCTCGTGAACTGGGGCTATCCGGAACGGTTCCATCAGGAGCAGTCGTCCGACCAGCGGCAGGTCAACGGTATCGGGGCCTCGCCCGGGGTCATCGAGGGAATCGCTCGCGTGGTCATGACCGTCGACGAATTCGACGAGGTGGGCGAGGGTGACATCCTCGTCTGCCAGATGACGAACCCGGCCTGGGTCGTCCTGTTCACGAAGATCGCCGGGCTTGTGACGGACACCGGCGGGACGACCTCCCATCCGGCGGTCCTTGCCCGCGAGTTCGGGATCCCCGCCGTCATCGGAACGTCGATCGGCACCCGTCGGATCGCCACCGGGGACCGGATCCGCGTCGACGGCTCGGCCGGGCTCGTCGAGATCCTGTCTTGAGCGCCGCCGTGACCACTGCTCGGCCGGTCGGACGGAGCCTGCTCGCCGACCAGGTGATGGACCAGCTCCTCGAGCGGATCCTGAGCGGCGAGTACCTCCCGGATTCGCGGATCATCGAGACGCAGGTCGCCCGCGAACTCAACACGAGCCAGGCGCCCGTGCGCGAGGCGCTCCGGGCGCTTGCCGCACTGGGCATGGTCGAGATCACACCGTTCAAGGGCGCCCGGGTCCGGCGGCCCGCGAGACGGGAGATCCTCGAGGCATACGCGGTTCGATCGGCACTCGAGACACTCGCGGCCCGCCTCGCCGTCCCTCGTCTGACCAAGGCAGACCTGGAGGAACTCGCCGGCTTCTGCGCTGCCATGCAGGCGACCGCGGCCACCGGGGACGCCCACGGCGTCGCCGCGTGGGATGCCCGCTTCCACGGCCGGATCCTCGAGATCGCCGACAACCGCACGCTCCAGGGCGTGTGGCGCTCGCTCGAGCCGTTCCTGCGCACGTACATCACGCTCGTGGTCCCGGGCGCCGACCCACAATGGGCGGCGGACCTGCACGGCCCGATCCTGGCCGCGTTTCGGGACGGGCAACCCGAAGACGTCGTAGCCGCGCTCGAGGAGCACTTTCAGGCGGCGGGCGCAAATCTCGCCGATCGCTGGCCGGACGACGAGGCTGACCCCACGCTCCACCCCAACGATCACACCATCGTCGATCAACGATGATGGTTTCCACGATTGACGCCGCGAGGACCCCATGACCAAGCTCTCGATGTTCGACCTGGACGGCCAGGTGGCCCTCGTCGTCGGCGGCGGCGGCGCCATTGGATCCGCGCTCGCCGTCGGACTTGCCGGGGCGGGCGCCAATGTGGCCGTGTCCGGCCGAACACCGGAACCGCTGGCCGCGGCCGTGGGGCGAATCGCCGCCGCGGGCTCCGAGGGCCTGGCCTGCATCGCCGACGCCACGGATCCGGACGCCTGCGAACGGATGATCGCGGAGGTGGTCGAACGGTTCGGGCGGCTCGACATCATCGTGAACGCGGTCGGTGGTGGAGCCGGCAAGGTCCTCTTCGACGCCGAGACCTACCCGGTCGAAGCATGGGACTGGATCTACGACCTCAACGTTCGGAGCACTGTCTACCCGACCCAGGCCGCGGTCCGGGCGATGATCCGGGGTGGGCGCGGCGGCCGCGTCCTCAACATCACCTCGGTCCGCTACCAGCTCGGAATCAACGCCGGGTACTCGGCCTATGTCGCGGCCAAGGGTGCGATCGCGTCGCTGACGCGGCAGTGGGCCACGGAGTGGGCGAAACACGACATCACCGTGAACGCGATCTCGCCGACGTTCGTTGACACGCCACAGGTCGCGTCCCTCCTCGGCGACCCCGCCTTCAAGGCCGGAATCGTCAACCGGATCCCCCTCCGGAGGGTCGGCGATACCGACGATCTCATCGGCCCGTGCCTGCTCTTCTGCTCGGCGGCAGGGGCCTTCGTGACCGGCCAGATCCTGATGATCGATGGCGGGCTGACAGCTACGCAGTAAGAAGGCAGCCCAGCGGGCAGGAGGTACCAGAGACGATGGAGCAGGTCACGCCGACGATCTTCACCAACACGAAGCTGCGCGGCTGCAACCCGAGCTTCGTGGTGACCTCGGACGGGGTCGTGGTCATCGACACGCCCCAGCTCCCGACACGGGCCGTTGCGATGCGGGCCGAGGCTGAGTCCCATGGTCAGATCCGCTACCTGATCAACACCGAGCACCACGTCGACCACATCTTTGGCAACTACTTCTTCAAGGGCGCCGGGGCGGTGGTCGAGCACCGCAGTCTGTTCGAGAACTTCATGGTCGTGACGCCCGATCTCGATCCGTTTGCGTACGCCCTCGAGGCCATCCCGACCGACGACCCCGAGGGCGCCTCGCTCGTTCCGGATCGCGAGACCTACTACGCGGACCCGAACAAGGGCACGATCGTGTTCACCGGCGATCTCGCGCTGACCGTCGGCGACCGGACCTTCGAGATCCTCCATACGCCTGGGCACACCCCCGGCCAGGTTGCCGTGTACGTTCCCGAGGAGCGTGTCGTGTTCACCGGCGACACGGTCTTCTGCGAATGCCAAACGTGGCTCATGACTTCGAACGTGGATCAATGGATCCGCGCCCTCGATCGCATCCAGACGCTCGACATCGACCACGTCGTGCCGGGCCACGGGCCGGTCACGACCGCGAACTACCTCAACACGCAACGCTCGAATCTGCTGGACTGGAAGGCAGCGGTCGCGGCGGCCGTAGCGGCCGGCTGGACCCGCGAGGAGACGATGGCTCGGGTCAACTTTGCCGACCGTTACCCGGTCGACATCGGCCAAGGCTACATGATGGATCACATCCAGACGCTGAACGCGGCCTCCCTGTGGGACAGGTTCACGGGCGCGGTCCCGTCTGAACGTGCAACCGGCAGCGCGGCGACATAGGCTCGAAAGGTCGGACGTGATGACCGGACCCATCCCGGTACCGCAGATTGCAGCCGTTCGAGTGGAATCGGCCAGGCCGTGACACGGCATCTCGGGTTGGACCTCGGCGGAACCAACGTGAAATGGGCCGTGGTCGAACTGGCCGACGGCACGTGGCGAACCCTTGGCACCGGCCAGGTCCGAACGCCGGTGGCATCCGGACCCGACGCCGTGGTCGAGGCGATCAGCTCCGTCGGCCGAGCTGCGATCATCGAGTGGCCGGACGTCGTCTCGGCAGGTATCGGGGTTCCGGGCCTGTATGACCCGAGATCGGGCACCACCCGGTTTCTGGTGAATATCCCCGGCCGATGGGCGGGTCGACCGGTTGCCGCGCCGGTAGCGACCGCCCTCGGCGTCCCGGTGGCCATGATCAACGACGCGCGAGCATTCGGCCTCGCAGAACTGCGCCTGGGAGCCGGGCGTGGTGCCTCCTCGATGGTTGGCCTGGTGCTCGGAACTGGAGTCGGCGGGGTCATTGCGATCGACGGCCGAGTCCAACTCGGCCACGATGGCACGGCGGGCGAGATCGGGCACCAGACGATCGATCCCGACGGCCCGACGTGCAACTGCGGCAACAACGGCTGCCTTGAATCATTCGCGCGCGCCGATCGCATCGCCGAGGCCTGCGGTACCGATACCGTCGAGACGGCGGTCGAGAGGGCAAACGCAGGTGATCCCGTCGCGAGGAGCGGCCTGGAATCTGTCGGCCGCTACCTCGGCATCGGCATCGGCAACATGATCACCTTGATCTCGCCGGATCGAGTCGTCATCGGCGGGGGGATCGCAGCGGCTCGTGATCTCATTCTCGAGCCCATCCGCTCCGAGATCACGAGGCGCGTGCACACGACCGCACTCGGCGAAGTCGAGATCGTGCTGGCGGAACTGGGCGTCTGGGCAGGCGCCATCGGGGCGGCCGTTCACGGCGCCGAGTCTATGGAGCGGCATATGGCCATCACTCCGGGTACCCCAGCCGTGTGGACCCCTTGGCCGGCGGAACCTGCGGCGGGGATCGCTGGTTCCGTCGCCGGCCACGGCGGATCAGGCACATGAAACCGAACGCCTACGTCCCCCACCACCGGCGCATCGAGCAGGTGCTCCGCGAGCGCATCACGACCCTCAAACCAGGCGACCGTTTGCCGTCCGATGCCGAGCTGATCGCGGAATTCGGCGTCAGCCGGATGACGGCGCGAGGCGCCATGCAGCGACTCGCCGATGAGGGCATCGTCACTCGCCAGCCGGGTCGCGGCAGCTTCGTGGCCGAGCGGGCAACGCATCGTCGCACGGACCGGCTGATGACCTTCAGCCGGGAGATGGAGCGCCAGGGTCGCATCCCGTCGTCTCGACTCCTTGCGCGGGCGATACGGCCATCGACGCGCGGAGAGGCGACAGCGCTCGGGCTGACGCAGGGCACGCCCGTCATCGAGGTTCGGCGAATCCGGATGGCAGACGGTGAGCCCATCGCGGTCGAGACGGCCATCCTGATCCGGAGCTGTGCCCCGGCCGTGATGTCCGCCGACCTCGAGCATGGGTCGCTCCACGACGCGGTCGCGCGGGGCGGCCTGACGCTCCGAACCGGAACGGGCACGATCGGAGCAGCCGTAGCGACCGCAGCCGATGCGCGCCTCCTTGATCTTCGACGGGGCGATCCGCTCCTCGTTGAGAGGCGCGTGATCGTGGACACCCAAGGCCGGCTCGTCGAGGCCACGGAATCACGGTATGCCGCCGTTCGCTATGCACTCGAGGTCTCGTTCGAGGTCGAGGACGAAGGTCGACGCGACGGCGGGTCCCCGTCGTGAGCACCGTGGAAGTGCGAGGCCGGCTGGTCATTGGCGCATCGGTCGTTGTGGGCCGGGTGCGCCTGGACGGCGACCGGATCGCGGCCGTCGATCTCGATGAACCCCTCGGTCGACCCATGGCATCTGGACCCGATGATCAGACGCTGCCCATCATCGCCCCGGGACTGGCCGACGTCCACGTCCACGGCTGGGGCGGCCACGATGCGATGGGCTCGACCGACGACCTCGATGGGATGGCACGGGCCCTCCTGCGGCGCGGCGTGACGTCGTTCCTGCCGACGGCGATCTCGAGCCCATTGGCCGACCTGCGTTCGTTCGCCGACCGGGTTCAGGCGTGGATCCCGGAGGCACCGGACGATGGCGCTGCGCCGCTCGGCTTCAACCTCGAGGGTCCGTTCCTGGCGCGGGATCGGCGGGGAGCCCACAACCCGGATCATCTTGCCAACCCCGGCAACACGCCCTGGACGGAGATTGAGCCGCTGGTCGACGGCCTCCGGTTGGTCACCATCGCGCCGGAGCTCGACGGTGCGCTCGACCTCATCCGTCGCCTGTCCGGGCTCGGCGTGCGGGTTTCACTGGGGCATTCCGCAGCAGACCTGATAACGGCACATGCCGGATACGACGCCGGAGCCACGGGCACGACCCACCTCTTCAACGCGATGAGCGGTGTCGCCCATCGGAATCCCGGCCTCGCCGTCGCGGCCCTGACGCGCGACGACGCGTTCGTCGAGCTGATTGCCGACGGCCAGCACGTCGATCCGGCGCTCTGGCTCGTCGTTCGCCGGACGAAGCCGCGGGAGCGCCTGATCCTGGTCAGTGACGCCCTCGCGCTCGCGGGGACCGGCGACGGACGAATGTCGCTCGGGGGTCTCGAGGTGGAGGTTCGCGGCGCCCGCTGCACGCTACCGGACGGCACCCTCGCCGGATCCGTGATCGCGCTCGACACCGCGGTTCGGAACATGGTCGCCCAGGGCACGAGCATCGCCGATGCTGTCTGCGCCGCAAGTTGCAACCCGCTTGCCATGCTCGGCATCGAGGACCGAGGCCGGATCGCCGTCGGGCAGCGGGCCGATCTCATCCAGCTCGATGCCGACCTGGTCGTCCGGCGCGTGATGCGGGCAGGCGTTTGGCATCACGGGTAACGGGGTGAGCGATCCGCGGGATCAATCCGAGGGTGACGCGGCTCGGCCGGCGGGTAACACGGCGCCGCCGGACGAGGTCCGCGCGATGTTCGACCAGATCGCTGGGCGCTACGAGCCGCTCAACGCGCTGATCTCCGGCTTCCAGGAACCGCGCTGGCGCCGGCGACTCGTGGCCTCCACGGGGCTGCGAACCGGCATGCGCGCCCTCGACGTGGCCTCGGGAACGGGCATCGTGGCCCGGGACCTGGCCCGAGTCGTCGGTCCTGTCGGGCGCGTCCTCGGGGTGGATATCGCATCAGGCATGCTCGATCGGGCACGGACCCACGTGAGGCCGTTTCCCAATCTTGAGTTCCTGGTCGCCGACGCGATGGCGCTCCCGGTGGAGGACGCGACGTTCGATGCCGCCACGATCGCCTTCGGCATGCGGAACCTGCCCGACTACGGGCGCGGTTTCGCCGAGATGCGCCGGGCGGTCCGCCCGGGCGGCCTCGTCGCGTGCCTGGAGATCGCCCGGCCAACCAGCGTCGTTGGGCGCATCGGCCGCGCCTGGTTCGAGGCGGTGGTACCTCGAATTGGGCAGCTTGCCGGACAGGGTGACGCGTATCGCTACCTGGTCAGAAGCGTTCGTGCCTATCCGCCGCCCGCGCAGATCGCCGAGATCATGCGGAAGGTTGGACTCGTCGATGTGGAGTGGATCCCTCTGACCTTCGGGATGGTGACCCTGCACACAGGCCGACGACCCTGACCCGGCGTCGACGCCGACGAAGGCGCTGGCCCGGCTGACCCGCCCCGCCGATCAGTTCCTGGCAGCCTCCAGGGCCTTGCGCGCCTTGTCCCAGTCCGCCCGGAACTGGACGATGCCCTTGTCCGTGAGCGGATGGTGGACCATCTGCTGGAAGATCTTGAACGGCAGCGTGGCGATGTGAGCACCGGCGAGGGCCGAGTCGGTCACGTGTCGCGGGTGGCGGATCGAAGCCGACAGGACTTCCGATTCGATCTCGTGGAACCGGATGATGTCCGACAACTCGCGAATGACGACCATCCCCTCCTCGTTGATGTCATCGAGGCGCCCGACGAACGGCGAGAGGAGCGACGCCCCGGCCTTGGCTGCGAGGAGGCCCTGGTTCGCGGTGAAGATCAGGGTGCAGTTGGTGCTGATGCCCTCGGCCGCGAACCGGCTGATCGCCTCGAGACCGGTCTCGGACATCGGGACCTTGACCACGATGTTGTCCGCGATCTTGGCGAAGTGCCGCCCTTCCTTGAGCATGCCCTCGGCATCCTCGGCCACGACCTCCGCAGAAACGGGTCCGTCGGTGATCGTGCAGATCTCGGCGAGGACCTCGTCGTAGGTCATGCCCGACGTCCGGGCGAACAGGCTCGGGTTCGTGGTCACCCCATCGAGCACGCCCCAGCGGGCAACTGTGCGGATCTCTTCGATGTCGGCGGTGTCGAGGAAAAGCTTCATTGTGGGTACGGACTCCAAGGGCCACTTCGGGATCAGTGGCCTACATCCTAAGGGCCAAGCGGCCCGGACTGCAGGCGGCGGCAATTCCGTAGCCTCACAACATGTCCGGTCCAACCGACCGGCGAGCTGCCGGCTTCCAACTCCGGCCAGGAGGATACGCGTGTCTCAGATGAGCAAGCCGTTCAAGCATCGCCTCGCGGCCGTCGCGGGTCTCGCGGTCGTGGCCGTGGCAATCTCTGCCTGCGGCGCGGCCGCAACCCCGAAGCCGACCGCACCGGCCGGGCCGACTACGGTCGATGTCACTTTTCAGGAATGGGAAATCGTGCCGTCAGTTGCTGAAGTCACGGCCGGCCAGGTCACCTTCAACGCCAAGAACATCAGCACCAAGGAAGAGCACGAGATGGTCGTCGTCAAGACCGACCTTGGACTGTTCGACCTCCCGAAGGGGTCCAATGGCAAGGTTGACGAAGAAGGCGCTGGCATGACAGCAGTCGGCGAGATCGCGGAAACGGCGGCCGGTGCATCCGGGACCGTCACGCTCGACCTGACGCCTGGAAAATACCTGCTGATCTGCAACATCGTCGATGCGGACGGCACGGCTCACTACGGGTCGGGCATGTCGACCGCGTTCACGGTCAAATAGGTTCTCGGGAGGACCGGAGTCCCCGACTTCTGTCCTCCCATCCACGCTCGTGCTGCACTCGGACGTCCTCGGCGCGGCTCGGAGTAGCGTTTGATCCGGTAACGAACGAAATCGCCCGGCCAAAACCCGCCGAGAAGTCAGGCGGTTGGTGTTGCAGCCTCGCGAGGGGCCAGGACGGGGCGCACTTCCGGAACGGCCGTTGAGCGCGCCGTCAGCACCGGCTCCCGGCCATCCCGGACGGCCAATGAGGCCGCCACGAATCCATCGAACAGCGGGTGCGGGCGCTCCGGTCGACTCTTGAATTCGGGGTGGAACTGGC
>JAYWFP010000128.1:0-4796 GCA_043778745.1 Chloroflexota bacterium | reverse complement strand
AACCGGTCATCGCCCATCTGGAAGCCGCGCGACGGGCATGGGTGGGCGGCGTAACCGAGCGCCGAGAGACAGACCATCTCGCGAACCTCGGCGACAATGTTCAACCCCACGTCCACACGCCGCCGACGCACGTGCATCGCCCGTGACCCAGATGCTGAGGCGGCCGGCGAGCGAGCCCTCGGTCGACGACGACCGCGGCGGCCGCGATCCAGTCGCGGACGAGCACGGCGGCCGCGATTCAGTCGCGGGAGGTCGCTCGCCAGCCGGAGGTCGATCACCAGCGGGAGGTCGATCACCAGTGGGCGAGCGCGGGGGCGTCCGGCTCGCGGTGGGAGTTCGAGCCGGTCGCACGCGGATCATCGATCTCGAATGTGAACCGCCCCTCCAGATTTTGCGCCTGCACTACCTGGATCCCGCGGTCCCGGACCTCGCCACGGCCATCCTCGCCAGTCCGTCCGGTGGGATCCTCGACGGTGACGACATCCGCCTGGAGATATCCGTTGGTCGCGGCGCCCGACTCCATGTCGGGACCCAGTCGGCGACACGGATCTACCGCACCCCCGGCGCCGGCGCCCGGTTCAACGTTGATGTCAAGGTCGAGGACGGCGCCTATCTCGAGGTGATGCCCGACCCCTACATTCCCTATCGAGCTTCGCGATTCGAGACGACCATGCGCTGCGAGGTTGCAGAGGGAGGAACGCTCCTGGTGCGGGAAATCGTTGGGCCCGGACGCGCGGCACGCGGTGAAATCCTCGCCTTCGAGTCGTTCGAAAGCCGTCTCGAACTTGTTCGCCCGGAGGGCGAGGTATTCGCAACCGACACCGTTCGACTTGATCCGCGCGATGGGCTCGAGAGCGTCGGTCTCATGGGAAGGTACCGATGCGTCGGAAGCCTCTTCGTGGTCCATCCAGGGTTCCCGCCCGATGTCCTGTTGGCCGGCGCGGCCGCCGGCGCGACGACCGGAACGAGGACCGGCGTGGCCACCGGCGCGGCGGCCGACCCGAGCCTCGACCCAGCGATAGGCGACCCGAGCCTCGACCCGGCGATGGACGGCTCGGAGGGGCCTGCGAGCTGGGGAGCAAGCACATTACCGGCGGCGGCCGGCGCCTGGATCCGCGTTCTGGCCCGCGAGCCGGGAATGGCCGAGGCGATCCTGGATGGGGCGTGGGCAGCCGCGCGTGCTGTCCTCATCGGTGCGGCGCCTCCGCCGAGTCACCGATTCTGAGGACCGAGCCGACTCGAGGATCCGCGGTGCGCCTGGGCGCGAGTACCGATGGCTTGGTCGGGCATGGCCCGCGGCCTACGTGTCGAGAAGAGGCTCCAGGACGACGACCGGGATGATCCGATGGGTCATCCCGGCGTACGGACCGATGCCCGGATGCAGGGCAATGTGCTGGAGCCACAGGCGCTCGCGCTCCTCGCCTTCCGCGGTTGAGGCGCGAACCCCGAGCCGCTTGAGGTCAACCTCGATCGTGGCGCTCGGGTTCACGACGAGGTTGTGATACCAGGACGGGTGACGCGGCGAGCCGCCGCGGGACGCCGTGACCACGAATCGCCCAGTATCCGTGGAGTAGGCGAGGGGACTGACACGGGATTCCCCGGATCGCGCCCCGGTCGTGGTGAGAACGAGCGCCTGGCGTCCGACGTAGATGCCGGTGACGGCGTGGCCGTGGGCCCGGATCTCGGCGATCAATTGGTCCTTGACGGACCCGTAGTCGGGTACCGGCTCGGGAATGGGCATCGGCCGGCGGTCAGGGGAGCGGCTCGAGGATCACCACCGGAATGATGCGTGTCGTCTTGGCGGGGTACTCACCGATCCCCGGGTGGAGCTCGACATGCTGCTGCCAGAGGCGAACACGTTCGGCGCCCTCGGCAGTCGAGGCTCGAGCCTGGAACTTCTTTTGGTCGACCTCGATCGTGGCGATCGGATCCTTGAGCAGGTTGTGGTACCAGCCCGGGTGCGTCGGGGCGCCGCCCTTGGACGCGGTTACGACGTACCGCCCGTTGTCCATCGAGTAGGCGAGCGGGCTCATCCGCGGCTCACCGGACTTGGCGCCGGTCGTCGTGAGCAGGAGGGCCTGACGGCCGAGCCAGTTGCCGGACGTGGCGTGGCCGTGCTCGCGAATGTCGCTGATCAACTGGGCGTTCGCCGCTGCGTAAGCGGCCATGATCTCCGGGGTCATCATTGGTCTGGTCGAGCTCCTGCGTGGGTCGTTCCGTACTTCGTTGCGTCTGCAACGATGCTAGCGCATTCGGCGCCGGAGCGCTGGAGCCTCGGAGCGCCGGAACGTCAGAACGCAACGTCACGCCGGAGCGCTGGAGCCTCGGAGCGGCGGGTCACCCCGGAGTGTCGGTTGGTGGCTCTGCGGGCGTCGTCAGGTCGGCGCGAGGTCGGACAGCGATCACGATTCCGATGCCGAGTCCGATCGCGATTAGCGGCCCGGCCCATGGGACCGCCAGGCCCGCCTGGGCTGCGCCGCCACCAAGGAGCACGAGACCCGAGCCCACGAACAGGAGCCCGAAGATGAACGAGAGCGCATCGAATTCGTGGCGCCGCATTTCAATACCCTCCAACGGTGGCGCGCTCAACCTGGATCTGGCCGATGCCGGCATCGAGGTTCAATGTCACCACAATTCCGCCGACAGGTCCGGTCGGCTCGGTGTGATCGGCGAGCGCGGTGCCGATGTGATTCTGGCCGAAGAGACGAAGTCGTCCACTCTGCACGGTGCCGGTGACCTCGACGATGGCGTCGCGGGGGATCAGGACGAAGATCTCGCCGACCCCCACGGTGGCGTTCACCACCGCGGCACCTGAACTAGCAGTCAGGTCGCTCAGATCGATCCGAAGCTGGCCTGCGACGAGGTGGTACGCGTCCTGGATTTCGCCAGGACTCTGAGGCCTGAACGCCGCGTCCGCGATACCGCCCTCGAGCGGCACGGTCAGGAATGCCGACGTCGCCGCGAGCGGCAGGACCGCCACACCGAGGAGGATCAGGAGTCTGGCGCGACCGCGCCACGCCCCGACGACGAGCCCGAGACCGATCGCGAGCAGAGCACCCCCGAAGTACTGACCGGGCAGCACGTGCGTCAACGAGGCCGTGTCGACCAGCGCCAGAACCCCGACAACGAGCAGCGCACCGGCAATCGCATACCAGCCGAGCTGGGACGGCTCCTTCGGCTGCTTCGCGGGTCGGGAGGCGGGATAGGAGGGTGACGCCCACGCGGCCGGTGCTGCCGTTGTCGCCGTTGCTTCAGGCGCCCACCTTTCTCCGGTGATGCCACTCGGCGCATCAGCCATGGTCGCTGCGCCTGCGCCCGGTCCGGCAGGCGCCCACGTTTCTCCCGTGATGCCGCTTGGCGCATCAGCCATGGTCCCCTCCACACCGCCTGGTCCCGCGGGCCAGCCCTGGGCCATCGTGCGGGCGGCGCGGTTGTCGGAGTCCTCCCGCGGAAGGAGCAGGACCACGCCGATGAGGGCGATCGCGAGCGCCCAGAAGACCTCGGTTGGGAGGTAGAACGCCTCGAATCGGCGGCTCACCCAGGGGCTGACGATGACCACGACGGCGACGATCAGGACCAACATGCCGAGGCGCCCGGCGCGGTTCGCCATCGTCCGGAGCGCCGCCTGGGCGATCGAGTCCCCGTGTGCTGAATCGGGGATCAGGAGCCAGCCGAGCACGTACAGGGCGATCCCCGCCCCGCCGAAGATCATGAGGCCCGCGAACGCGACGCGAATCAGGATCGGGTCGATGTTGAGGTAGTCACCCAGGCCGCTCGCCACACCACCGATCACGCGGTCGGACGTGCGCCGCCGCAGGTGGCGGATCCCGGTGCCATATCCGACGCCTGGCTGGCCGCCACCGCCGGCTTGGTTGCCTGGCTGGCTGCCGCCGCCGGAGTAATTGCCGCGGCTGGGTTGGCTGCCGCCGCCGCCGGGTTGGCTGCCGCCGCCGGGTTGGCTGCCGCTGGACTCGGTTCCTGGAGGTTCGGTTGGCTCGTGGGTCATAGGCCCATCGTCGAGGTCGCCGGGCCACGGCACCATCCGGACCATCCCCGAGTCGAACCCTGAGTGCCATGCGCCGATCGCTCCGGGTCATCACGGATGCCGACGAGCCGCAGCCCTGTGCGAAGATCACTTCGATGGCCGAGCTCAACCTCCCGCCCCACCGAATCGACGCCCGAGCACCTCGATCAACCCTCCGACGCAGCCGCCGGAACCGGATGCTGGCTGGGGTCGCGGGCGGCGTGGCCGAGCACCTCGGGCTCGACACGTTCGTCGTTCGCCTCGCGTTCATCGTGCTCGGACTCGCAGCGGGCTTCGGCGTCGTGGTGTACCTGCTCCTGTGGGTGCTCGCTCCCATGGAGCCTCTTGACGCCGGAACGCAGGTGGAGAAGCGCCACATCCCCAGGCCCGCGGCGCGTGAACTGCTGGGCGGCGGCCTGGTGGTGGCGGGGGTCGTGATCATTCTCTACTTGACCGGCCTGTGGTTCGGTGAGGGGCTCGCCTGGCCGGTGACGTTGGCCGCGATCGGGTTTGCGATCCTGTGGGCGCGTGGTTCCGCGGAAGAGGGTCGCGCGCGGCTGGACTTCGCGAGCATCGGCACGCCCCTCGAGGCGCTGATTCGAACCCGCGAATCAAGACCACGTCTCATTGCGGGTGCGCTGCTGATCCTCGGGGGCATGGTCGTCTTCCTCGCCGCAACCACGACCCTGGCTGCGGCCGCGAATGTCGTCCTCGCGGTCCTCGTCACGACGGGTGGCCTTGCGCTGCTCGCCGGTCCCTGGCTGTGGCGCCT
>JAYWFP010000127.1:0-4807 GCA_043778745.1 Chloroflexota bacterium | reverse complement strand
TGATGACCGGCAGGATCAGGTGCTTCGCTACGTCAAGGATGGACACGACCGGGTTCTTGCCGAAATAGACCCAGTACGCATCGCTGCCAAAGGGCGGCGACACGTGCGTGTCGGTCATGCCACTGACCGGCAGGATCTTCCACACCACGCCGAACTGGAAGATCAGCATGAGGCCGAGCCAGAACGTTGGCATGGCGAAGCCGACGTAGGCGAAGACGGTCGCAAATTGGTCAAAGAATGAATAGCGCTTGATCGCCGCGAATACACCCAGCAGGATGGCAATGCTGAGCCACACGAACAGCGCCACACTGGCCAGAATCGCCGTGGGAAGGGCCGCCCTGAGGATGCGAGCCCCGACGAGATCTCCTGAGTCGATGGAATACCCAAGATCGCCGTGCAGAACGCCATTGTCCGACCCGGAGATCTGGGTCGGCAGGAAGTTCGGCCAGCCCGTGGGACCAATAAAGGCCGCAAGGCCGTCCGCCTTCGGGTTCAGGATGCCCATCCATCGGCCGTACTGGACCGGAATGGGCTCCAGCAGGCCCCAGGCCTCGAGGAACGCCTCGCGCTGCGCGTTCGTAATGCGCGGGTTTGACGCGAACTTCTGCTGGGGACCGCCCGGGGCGGCGAGCATCAGTGCGTACGTGACGATGGTGATGCCGATGATGACGGGGATCGCCTGAATGAATCGACGGATCACATACTTCGTCATCAGCTTCCCTTCCGATCATGCATGGCGCCGTCCGAACGGTTTCGGGTCAGGATAGCGGCCGCGTCGCACTGCCGTAGTACGACTTGGGGCGCCCGTCGAAACGGGCGCCCCAGGCGATTGTCGTCCAGTGATTGATCGCGGGGCGATCAGCCCTTGACGTACCAGTCGTCAACGTTCCAGGTAGGTCCAGCCTGGGTCGGGTTTCCGAAGAAGTTCCCGACCTTCGCGCTGAACAGGTCTACCTGCTTGCGATAGTAGAGCGGGACCTCGACGGTCTTCTCCACGTAGACCTTCTGGAATTCGGCCATCGCATGCTTGATAGCCACGAAGTCCACGCTCGTCTTGACCAGGTCAAGCGCCGCGTCGATGCCGGCGTCCTTGATCTGCGCGTCGTTCGCGCCAGCCGGCTCGAACTGGCCGCTGTGATAGCTGAAGTAGTTCCCGAGCGGGTCGATCGACGAGCTGAACGCATGCTCAGCAAGGTCGAAGTTGCTGCGGGACAGGGCGCAAGGCGTGTCGTTGGTCGCCTCGTTGTAGTCGGCAAAGATGTTCGCTGCCGGAACCGGGTTCGGGACACCTTCGATGCCGACGTCCTTGAGCCAGTTTGCGATCAGGGCCTGCGTGTCGACACGGACTTGCCGGGTCGTGGTGCAGAGCTCGATCTTTGCCTTGAGGCCACCCTTCTCACGGATGCCGTCGCCATTCGTATCAACCCAGCCCGCGGCCTCGAGGATGGCCTTGGCCTTCTCGGGGTCGTAGGTCGCCGGCGCCTGGTCCGCGAAGAACCACGCGTTGGGCGAGATGTTGGTGTTGGCGATCTGGACCGTCTTGCCCAGAAGCCGGGTGTTGATCTCGTTCTTGTCGACGGCGAAGGAGAGCGCCTCCCGGATCGCCGGATCGGCCATCGGACAACCGGTGCCACGATCCGCGACGACGGGGTTGCGCGAGCAGCCGCCGGTATTGGTCTTGGTGTCGAACGGGCCAGCGGACCAGTTCGGGCGGAGGAACTCGTACAGCAGCGCCGGAATGGCACTGGTGTTGGCGGTGAGGCCCTGAGCGTCCAGCTTCGGAATATCCGAGTCCTGGAGGTCCGTGGCGACGTCAATCTCGCCGGCCGCGAAGCCGGCGATCATGGCATCGGCATCGCCGTACCACTTGAAGATCAGCCTGTCCAGGTAGGCCGATTTGCCCGTCGGGCTCTTGTACTGGTCATTCCGGATGAGCCGAAGCTCCTGGCCCGGCGTGACGGACTCGAACTTGAAGGGGCCGGATACCGGCAACTTTGCAACTTCATCGGCACGGAAGCCGGCGCCCTTGACCTGATCGGCGATCGGAATCGACGACAGGTAGTGACGCGGCAACGGAGCCACGTTCATCAGGATGTAGCCCTCAAAGATTTCCTTGAAGTGCTGCACCATGGCGGTTGGCGAAACGCATTCGGTGGTTGAAATGTCGTAGCCGGAGGTGATCACACCGACGTTGTCCTTGTCCAGCACCCACTCGTGCGCGTACTTGAAATCGTCGCAGGTGAGGGGCTGGCCGTCTGACCACTTGAGGTCAGGCCTCAGCGTCCACGTGACGGTCATGGCATCGCCACCGGCACCGGGCACCACGACGCCGCCATTGGCGGTCGTCGGCACGTCGACCGCGAGGCCTGGCGCGTAGCGGTAGTCATCTGTGAGCCCGACCAAACTGGCCCAGGCCGCTGAGGCGACGTTGGCCTCGGTCACCTGACCCGCATAGAAGGGGTTGAACTGGTTGGCTTCCTGCCAGTCGCCCATGATCAACTGGCCACCAACCGTGCCGGCGACGACACGTGTGCTGTAGGTCGAGCCGGTGAGCTCAACAGTCTCAGACGTCGGCGTCGGCACGGCCGTCACGACCGGTGCTGTGGTGTCTGTCGGCGCCTGGCTGGCGGCGCCACCGCACGCTGCGAACACGATTGCCGTGGTCGCGATCAGCGTCAAGAGGGGTTTACGCATGAATGCTCCTCCAATGAAGGCGATAGTTCGCCTTGACTCCCACTCGACAGAGTGGCCGCTCCGTGTCGTCTTCCTGGCCCAAACCAATCGGACAAGGCGAACGGGCACGGGTGAGCAGCGACCTTCTGCGCTGCCGGTACTATGGGCAGGCTCCGTGGGGGTGTCAAATCCGGCGACGCCGGATCAGTCTGCCTCCGGGGCTCGCCCGGTCGTTCGAACCGGCACCTCCTTCCGTTGGGGAACCAGCCCGTCCGGGTAGCGCGGCGGCGCGACATATCCGCTCGCCGAAATCGACGCCCTGGCGCCGAAGAGCGAACCGGTGCTCGACTGCCAGATATAGGAGGCCTCAGCCCGCCGAGCGTCGCCCTCGAGCCGTGCCGGACTAAGGCCCGTCGGCTCGTCAACGCCACCCGCCAGGGGCACGTGCAGGGCTGTGGGTCCGACGAGGGCCGCAACCATCATTGTCCCGGTCACGAGACCGGCCAGAGAAGCGCGCCAGCGCCAGGCCGCGGCAGCCGCCGCAGCTCGGCCATTGATCATCCGTGCGTTGATGGTCGGCCAGACCTCAGATGAACGCGCGGCCGCGGGAGGATCTTCGCCGAAGCGCCGCATGGCGATGATCGCCAGCGCGAGATCCTGCAGCTCGTCGGCACAGGGCCGGCACCATTCGATATGGTCCAGGGCCGCCGTCGAATCGGTCGTAACCAGCGCTGGGTCGGCCAGATCGAGCAGCGCCTCGGCATGTCGCCGACAATCAGTGGTGTCCCGCACAACTGTCATCGCCTGCCTCGCCTGCCAGCGACGCCGAGGGCGACGATCAAGACGGCCTGAACGCCGGCCACCGTCGGGAGCGCGACCTCGGCGAGCGCCCCATTTCGCTCGGTAGCGAACTGATTGCGCAGGCCGGCCAGGGCGTAGTGGAGTCTCGACTTCACCGTTCCGACCGCGATCCCCAGCGCCTGAGCGGTCTCCTGGAGGGACATGCCGTGGAGGTAGTACAGGATGATGACGCTCTGGTGCTTCATGGGCAGGGCGGCAATCCCGAGGCGAATGGTGAGGCGAAGTTCTTCCCGCTCGGCGTGATCGGCGGGGCCGGGACCCGCATCGTGAACCTGTTGTGTGTTCTCCCCGATTGGCTCGAGCGGGAGCTTGCGCCGTCCGAGACGGGAATAGCACAGGTTGAGGGCGACACGATGCAACCAGGGCACCGGGGAGACATCCGTACGGAGCGTATGGCGGTGACGGTAGGCACGGAGGAACGTGTCCTGGAGGATCTCCTCGGCGACCTGACGATCCCCGGTCAGGCCGTAGGCCGTCCGATGGATCAATGCCCGATGTCGCTCGAAGAACGCCTCGAATCCGCCGAGGTCGTCCTGCTGCATGCGCAGGATGAGCTCATGATCCACGCTGACAGCGACGGCTAGCGCCTCGGGCACCGACCCTGTGTCCGTGCTGGCCGCACGTATCGATTGCTTCCTGGAGCGCGGGTGGTTCAGGGTCTGCTCCTCCATCGGGTGGTTGCCCACTCGGTTGCGTTCCGGTAGTCCTTACCGGATGTCGCGCGGAAAGGTTCAGGCCGCCATGGGCCAGGTCCAGGCCTCTGTTCGGGCCCCTCGTGGATTCAGGATGGCTTGGTGAGGGTCTTGTAGGCGTCCTCGTCCAGCAGGCCTTCGAACTCACCGAGATCGGCCATCCGGATCCGGATCATCCAGCCGGCGCCGAACGGATCCTTGTTCGCGATTTCCGGCTCCCCCGCGAGGCCTTCATTTGCGTCGACGACTTCGCCCGACACGGGCGCGAAGAGGTCGCTCACGGCCTTGACCGATTCCACCACCCCGAAGGTCGCGTGCTGTGCCAGGACGCGTCCAACCGGTGGCAGCTCGACGAACACGATATCGCCGAGCTGATCGGAGGCGTGGGCGGTGATGCCGATCGTGGCGACGTCCCCGTCGAGCTGGACCCACTCGTGGTCCGTGGTGTACCGGCGTCCCGTCGATCCCATCGAGGCGGATCCTCCCATGAAGACGAATACGAGTCAGGCCGCGCTGGATGATCTCGAATTCGCGGACACTCAGCGCGGTCGACGATAGAACGGCAGCGCCACAACTTCGGC
>JAYWFP010000126.1:0-4863 GCA_043778745.1 Chloroflexota bacterium | reverse complement strand
CCGAGGCGCGGATGAAGCAGATCTCGTCCACGTCGTAGCGATCGCCAAGGTAGGTGATTGCGGTTTCCACGAGCTGCCGGTCTTCCGGCAGCAGCTGCCCCGATGTGTCGGCGAGCGCCGTCTCGAAGACCTTGTTGCGACGAGCCAGACGGATGTCGCTCGAGGCCGAGGCCATCATGGTCTCGAGAAGGCGCGCGACGTCAGCCGCGTGGCCGTCCTCGCGAGCGTCCGCTTCGCTTCGCATCTGCTCGGTCACCTGAGACACGACGGTCACGCCGGCGACAACCGCGAGCGCCGCGAGGACCAGCAGGAGCAGCGCGGAGCGGGCCCCGAACGGGCCGGCAAGCGACTTCGTCGTAGCGAAGCGCTGGGTCATCCGATTGCTTCCGATTGCTGATGCACCATGCCTGATCTCCTGAGGCTGACCATCCCGATCGAAGACTCAGGGAACGCGGAGCGTCCTGGCAGTAGGCAATAGTCATCGCCTGATGGCCCATTTTCCGGACATGCTGCAAGTGCGGCGTGCGGCCCGATCGAACAGTGGCGGACGCGGCCACGTGTCCAGTCGCAGACATACATGGAACCTCCCCGATCGGACCAGCAATCTCGTGTCCGAGGAAGGGCCTCCTATGCCCGTCGACATCCTGGTCGGACTCGGCGCGTTTGCGACAAGAATGACGATCGTGGCGACCTCCGGGCCCGGCTGCCCGGTCGAGTCGAACCCGCCGGATCCGGCCTGCGCGCCACGCCCAGTCGTCGGTGCGAAGGTGGTCGTGAAGGACGGCTTCGGCGCCGTCGTTGCCGATGGCACCAGCGGGCTGACCGACACCGTCGATCTCGTCGTGTCGCCGGGCCTCTACATGGTGGAAGCCTCCTCGGTCGAAGGGCTGGTCGGGACGCCCGAACCGAAGTCGATCAACGTGACCGACGGCACCGCGCGATCGTCGACCTGGGGTACGATACCGGCATCCGTTGACCGCGGGCAACAAGTTCGACAATCGAACCTCGCGGCATGACGCGGCGTCATGACAGGCACCCTCGAGGCCCGACAGTCAGGCGAGGCTCGGCGAGTGCAACGTATGCGCGGCGAAGGCCGGAAACAGTCAGATGGCCGAATCCATCGCCCTCGGTTGTTCGGATCAGGGACTGCCCACGGGCGATCGATGAGGCGATCAGGGATGCGAGGGAGCACGATGAACACAGCAAAGCGCGCGCCGAGAAAGGCGCTCCGGACAGCCGCGGTGATGACCCTGGGGTTCGGCCTGCTCGCCGCGGCGCAGACTGTGTTTGCGGCAGGTCCGACGACGGTCGGTCTCGGCACAGCGGCACCGTTCGCGGTGTTGGCCGGGACGCCTGCTATCACCAACACCGGACCTTCGACAATCACCGGTAACGTCGGAATCGCGCCGGCGCTGGCCGTCACAGGCTTTCCGCCGGGCACCGTGGGCGGAGCCACCCACAAGGGTGACGCGATCGCGATTCAGGCCCAGAGCGATCTCACGACCGCCTATACGGACGCTGCCGGTCGATCCGTTACTGCGACGCACGGGACCCTTGGCGGGCTCACCCTGATCGCGGGCGTGTACACGGCGGGCGGCACCACGCTCGACCTGACGGGCACGTTGACCCTCGACGGACAGAACGATCCGAACGCCGTCTGGATCTTCCAGGCCACATCCGATCTCGTGACGGCCTCATCGAGCACGGTCAATCTGATCAATGGTGCGAGCCCGTGCAACGTCTTTTGGCAGGTCACGAGTTCCGCGACGTTGGGCTCGGGCTCAACCTTCGTTGGAACCATCATGGCCTTGACCTCGATCACGATGGCCTCGGGTGTCTCGCTCGACGGGCGGGCCCTTGCACGGAACGGCCAGGTGACGCTCATCAACGACACGATTGACAGCCGCGCGTGCTCCGGAGCTATCCCGGAGACCGACTCGGTGGCGACGACTACTGACGGTTCGGGATCGATCCCCGTGGTTCTATTCGCAGGGATCTTCGGCCTCGCGCTCATCGGGTTCTTGATCGTAAGACGGCCAACGCGGAGGATCCGCGATCGCTGATCTCGGGGAAATCCCTCTCCGACACGCTGGCGCGGTCCCCGGAGAACTTGATCGTCATCCTGTCGGTGTAACGCTGTCGTTGACGTCGAGGCGATCCTAGTCGCCTTGAGCCGAGCGGCCCCCCAACCGCTACTCGGATGAGTTGAAACGCGGGTACCGCCGACGAGGCCTGACGATCCCGCCGGTCGCTGAGCGCCGGACTCGTCGCAGCTGCCCAGTCGAGATGGCAAGAGAAGAACGCAAACTGGCGCTCCGAAAGTAGTTGCACGATAGTGCTCGGCGATGCATACGTCCGCATGAAAACGCCAGAAGAGCCCGTCCCGTGGGATGAGCGTGGAATGCTGAGCGTACGGTGTCCAGTTAGCAGGTCTTCGCTCTTGTGTATTCCGAAGCTCCTGCGAATCACCCTCCAGGTATGCGCGATGTTCGTTGAAGGCGTACCCCGAAGGGAGTCATCGATCGCGTGACGGCGAACGGAGCTCTCGACGGTGCACCGCCTTAGACAGGTTCAAGCAACAGGTTGATCAGCGCATCCCCGAGCCACTCCTCGAAGCGCGCCGGCTTCCACCTTCTTTGAAAGACGAGCTGGGAATACCAGTCCGCACTCGTCATCGCCCAGACCACCGCCAGTGCTTCCGAGGACGTGATCGTCGACCGCAGCCGCCCGCTCCGCTCCAGGAAGGTCGCCAGTTCATTGAGCTGACTGAGTCGTTCGTCCTCGACCTTGCGATACCGCGCCAGCAGGACCGGATCGCCTGACTCCCGCATGAACCGGGCCAGATCCCCGCAGGGCTCATTGATCCGGCGGGTGATCCGTGCCGTCGTGCGCAGCCAGACCGTTGGGTCGTCCGCCGCGCGCGCGTGCTCGACCAGCTTCAGTGCTTCATCGATGTGGGGCCAGCCGGCCTCGATCATCTCCTCCGCCAGCCGGAGTTTGGTGCCGAAGACCGAGTAAACGGTCTGGTAGGCAACCCCGGCCTCGTTCGCGATGCCGTCCATGGTCACGGTGCTGTAGCCGGCTGCGGCGATGAGCCGACGAGCCGCCTCGAGGATCCGACGGCGGGTCATCTGGGCCTGCTCGTGGCGGAGCGTGGCGTTGTAGGAGCGCCTCTGCTTGACATCTCGGATCATGGCCCATAGATTAGCATCCTATCGATTAGATATGGTCTCTACTCAATAGAGGACATCATGGAGACGAGCGGCGATTCGATGACGACTCCGTGGTCGCGGCATGCGTGGTCCATGCTCGACCGGGTCCTTGCCGAGCTCGTCTCGCTGAATCCGGCTTGCGCAGTGCTATTCAGAAGCGTCGGGACCGAGGAAGTCGCCGAAGGCGCCGCGGAGGATGTCGCGTCCGCGCCTCGCGCCGCATGAGTGGAGGCGTGGTCGTCGTCGGCGGTGGTTTCGGGGCGCTCGAGGTGGCTCTCGCGCTCAAGGCCGTCGACCGCCGAGTCGCAGTGAGCGTGATCAGCAGTGAGACGGCCGTCGTCTACCGCCCCTGGCTGATCCGGGTCCCGGCCGGGAGATCCCAACCGCCGGTGATCCCGTTCACCCGTCTGCTGGCCGAGGCAGGCGTCGATGTCATCGCCGGCCGAGCCGAGGCAGTCGATCTCGAGAGGCGCCGGCTGATCCTCGATTCCGGCCGAGCGGTCGACTACGAGCAGCTGGTGGTCGCGACGGGAGCGGACGCGGATCGCGATCGCGTGCCGGGAGCGCGGGAGCATGCGCTGTTTCCGTGCGACGCGGCCGATGCCGCGGAGTTCGCGGCGCGAGTCCAAGCCGGAAGCGCGGAGGTGGCGGTCGTGTTCGGTTGGGAGCGTCCGGGGCCGGGACTGGAATATGCCGCCTGGATCGCCGCCCACCGGCCCGGCGTCCGGGTCACGGCGATCGACGGTGACGGTACGCTCGAGCGCCGGTTCGGCGCCAAGGCCACAGCTTGGCTCCGACGGCTCTTTGCGAGCCGGGGAGCTCGGCTCGTCAGCGAAGGCCCGCTGGGGCGGGTCCGCGAGGGCCACGTGGAGCTCGCCGGCGGGAGCGTGGAGGCCGATCTGATCGCCCTCGCCGGGCCCCTTCGAGGCAACACGGATTGGCTGCCAGCCGAACTGGTGGATCCGATCGACAGATTGCGCGTGGGCGAGACGATGGAGGCCACAGCGGGCGTCTTCGGGATCGGCGACGTGGTCGCCGTCCCGGACGACTATCGTCTCCCGCCGGCGCTGCGCTCCATCCAGGCGACATCGCATGGAGTAGCTCTCAACGTGGCACGTGCACTCCGCGCCGACGCACCGCAGGCGGTTCTCAGGTCGATGCGGCCAGATATGCTAGCTCCGGACTTGGCAGGAGTGGGGCTACTCGTTGGCGATCGGAGACTGCTGCTGGCGGGCCGGCTGCCACTTCTGATTCGATCCTTGGGCGAGCGTCGCTACCTGCGCTCGAGGAACGCGCAGGACCTGTCGTCGTGAGGGAGCCTGGATGTCACGAGTGATCCGCGGATTGCATCCGATGCGCTCGCTGCGACTTCGACTTGCGTCTGCGATCTGCACGTGAGCGCGGAATAGGGCCGCCACCTCGGGCGGACTGCTGCGAGCCAGTTGATCCGCGCATCGCGCGCCACTTCGATCGATGGATGCACGAGGGAGGCGAGCGTGGAGCCCTGCCAGCGCTCCACCCTGTGTCTCAACGTCTGTTCGACACACTCGCCGTAGACGCGACCGATTTTGCGCCATCGGTCCGGAGCTCGGTTGCGGCGGGTGGCGTGCTCATCATCGACCTCCTCGAGCGTGGGGCAACCTCGGCCACC
>JAYWFP010000125.1:0-4885 GCA_043778745.1 Chloroflexota bacterium | reverse complement strand
CGGTGCTGGAAGGCAAGTCGATGTTCATCACGATGGCATCGACCCACAAGCCGAAGGTCGTGGAGGCGCCAGTGCGGCCCGGCCGCACCGCTGACGTGGAAGTTCCGGCTTTGCCGGACGCGATTGAGACAGTGGCAGCGCCCGTCGAGCCGGTGGCAGCACCGGTTGCGAGCGCGGTGAAGACAGCAACAAGGCCGGCACCACCCGCGGTGGAACCGGAAACACCGGCCGACGTGCCGGAAACACCGGTCGAAATGCCGGCAACGACGGGAGAGTGACGGCACCGTGCCGAAGATGAAGAGCCACAAGACCGCCCAGAAGCGCATCGGCGCAACGGGTAGCGGCAAACTGATCCGGGTGAACGCGTGGCGTGGCCACCACCTCGAGATCAAGTCGTCACGTCGTACCCGTCGTTACGCGGGCAAGACACTCTTGAGCAACATCCAGACGAAGCGGGTCAAGCGCCTGCTCCCGTACCTCTAGGAGCACTGGGACCTCATGGCACGAGTCAAGCGGGGCGTAACGTCCCACAAGCGGCACAAGCGGCTGCTCAACGCGGCCGAGGGTCGCAAGGGCACGCGCTCGCGCCTGGTCAAACCGGCACGCGAAGCACTTCTCCACGCTCTGGCGTATGCGACCCGGGATCGAAAGCAGCGCAAGCGGGACTTCCGCGAGCTGTGGATCATCCGGATCAATGCGGCTGTCCGAGCCAACGGGATGGCCTATGGCCGGTTCATCGCCGGACTCAAGGCGGCGAACGTGGAGCTGGATCGAAAGGTCCTGGCCGATCTCGCCGTGCGGGATGCTGCGACGTTTGGACGCATCGTCGAGGTCGCCAAGGGCGCCTGAGCGTCGTCCGGCGATCTCGACTCGGAGCCCTCGACGTCCCGGACGATCGAGGGCTCGTCATTACCGGCCCCTGACGCTCTACCATCACCTGACGCGAAACAGCGCCCTGCAAGCCGGAGGAGCCGACCACCATCGTGGACCTCGCCGACATCACCCGCGACCTCGGACTGCTCCAGACGCGCACGATCGCGGCGATCGCGGATGCCCCGGACACGGCAGCACTCGAGGTACTCGATGTCGGCGTGCTCGGCAAGAAGGGCGCGCTGACCGGAATCCTGCGCGGCATCGGAGCCCTCGCTCCGGATGATCGTCCCCGCGTCGGCGCGATCGCCAACGCGGTGCGAACCGCGATCGAGCAAGCCCTTTCCGAGCGACGCGTCGCACTCGGCGCCGCGGAGCTGACGGCCCGCCTGGCCCGGGAGGGGGTTGATGTGACCCTGCCGGGTCGGCCGCTGCGGCGTGGTTCGCTCCACCCGAGCATCGAGGCGATGACCCAGATCGCCCGGATCTTCGAGCAGTTCGGTTTCGTGGTTCACGAGAGCCCCGAGATTGAGGACGACCTCACCAACTTCCAGATGCTGAACATCCCGCCGGACCACCCGGCCCGTGACCTGTGGGACACGCTGTACGTCGATATCCCGGGCCGCCTGCTCCGGACCCACACGTCACCCGGTCAGATCCGGGTGATGCAGTCGATGAAGCCGCCGATTCGGGCGCTCCTTCCGGGGCGCTGCTTCCGCTACGAATCGGTCGATGCGTCGCATGGTTTCGAGTTCTTCCAGGTCGAGGGCCTGATGGTCGACGAGGGCGTGACGCTTGCCGACATGAAGGGACTGCTCGATGAATTCGCGCAGGCGATGTTCGGCGCCGGCAAGAAGACGCGATTCCGTCCCGGCTACTACCCGTTCACCGAGCCGTCGGTCGCGTTCGATGTGGAGTGCCTCGTATGCGGGGGCCCAGGCTGTCCGGCCTGCGCCCGGAGCGGCTGGATGACCATTCTCGGAGCGGGCATGGTCCATCCGGTCGTGCTCCAGTACGGCGGCCTGGATCCGGAGCGCTATCAGGGGTTTGCCTTCGGCATGGGCCCCGAACGGATCTCGATGCTCAAGCACGGGATCTCCGACCTCCGGCTGTTCATGGAAAACGACGTACGGTTCCTGGAGCCGTTCAAGTGAAGGCCCCGCTGTCCTGGCTGCGCGAGTTCGTGGACATTGACCTCACCCCGGACGCGCTCGCGGAGCGACTCACCTTGCTCGGCATGGAGGTCCGGGGCATCGAGCGGCGGGGGGCCGACTGGCACAATGTGGTCGTCGGTGAGCTCCTGACGGTCGAGAAGCATCCGAACGCGGATCGGCTGTCGCTGACGACGGTCACGCTGGGTTCCGGCGCGCCGTTGAGCATCGTTTGCGGGGCCACGAACATCGCTCCGGGTCAGCGGGTCCCGGTGGCCCTCCCGGGGGCCGTGCTGCCGGGAGATCGCCGCATCGAACGGACCGAGAAGATGGGCGTGGTCAGCAACGGCATGCTGTGCTCGGGCGACGAGCTGAATCTCACGGCAGATGGGGATGGGATCCTGATTCTCGGCGCGGATACGCCCCTCGGTGCGTCCCTGGCCGATCTGTACGGGGACGTGATCCTCGACATCGACGTCAAGCCCAACCGGGGCGACGCGCTCTCCATTCTCGGCCTGGCTCGGGAGATCGCCGCGATCACCGGAGGGGCGGTCCGGATGCCCGCGATCGAGGTTGTCGAATCGGGTGATGAAGTGATGGACCACCTGAGCGTCGAGATCATCGATCCGACGCTGTGTCCTCGATTCGTCGGCCGATGGGTCAGCAACGTCCGCGTCGCGCCGTCTCCGGACGCCATCCAGATGCGCCTGCTCGCCGCCGGGGTCCGGCCGATCAGCAACGTCGTGGACGCCTCGAACTACGTGATGGTCGAACTCGGAAAGCCGATCCATGCGTTCGACGGAGCGAAGGTGGACCGGGGCCATCTGGCGGTCCGCACGGCGCGATCCGGCGAGCGGCTCGTGACCCTCGACCATGTCGAGCGGACCCTGGATGTCGACACCCTCCTCATCGCGGACGACAGGGGCCCGCTGGCCATTGCCGGGGTCATGGGCGGTGCAGCCTCGGAAGTGTCGAGGTCGACGACCAACGTCATCGTCGAGTCGGCGATCTTCGACCCGGTCAGCATCCGGCGAACGGCATTCCACTACGCGCTGCGATCCGAGGCAAGCCTTCGTTTCGAGAAGGGTCAGGAATTCCGTCTCGCCCGGATCGGCGCGGATCGAACCGCGGAACTGCTCGCAACCTGGGCGGGCGGCAGCGTGGCGCGTGGACGGATCGACACCGCGCCGGATGAACCCGTGCCGGATCGTGTTCGGTTTCGCCCGGCGCGAGTAGGTCGACTCCTTGGGCTGGAGCTTGCGCCCGCGACGCAGATCGCCCTTCTTGCTCGCGTGGGCATGGCGGTCGAGATGCCTGCGTCGGGTGACACCACACCGGTCGACGTTCCGGTCGCGGCGGGTTCGAAACCGCTCGTGGTCAGTGCTCCTATCGGGGAGACGCTGGAGGCCATGGTTCCATCGTGGCGCCGGGACATCGCCATCGAATCCGATGTCATCGAGGAGCTGGCGCGGGTCAACGGCTACGACCGGATCCCGACGACATTGCCCTCGACCGCCGCGCCACGCCATCGAGCCTCGCCCCTGAGCCTCCGCGACCTCGTGCGGCACTCGCTCGCCGGTCTCGGCCTGCGCGAGATCGTGACCCATGCCCTGGTCTCGTCGGAGCACATCGCAGCCTGGTCGTGGACCTCGCCGACGGGTCCCGCTGACGGCGAGGGAGCGAATGACGGCGGTCTCGTCACGGTCACGAATCCGTTGTCCGCAGATCACGCGGTCCTCCGACAGGACGTCGTCGGAGGACTTGTCGCGACGGTCGTCCTCAATCGACGCCGGGGTCGGGAAGACCTCGCGTTGTTCGAGATCGGCAAGGGGTATGGACGCGTGGCGGACGCTTCGCACGAATGGTGGCGCCTCGGGATTGCTCTGGCCGGGTCATTTGACCCGACGTCCTGGAACCGTGCTCGGCGCCAGGCCGACCTCGACGACGCGAAGGGCGTGCTGGAGGCGCTGAGTGACACGCTTGGGTTCACGAAGCCTGTCTATGCCCCGCTCGCAACCGAGCGATCGCTACATCCGGGTCGGTCAGCCACGGTCATCGCCCATGATCCCGAGGGTCGGGTCGGGATTTCGGGCGTGCTGGGCGAGATCCACCCGGCGGCCGTTGCGGCATGGGACGAGCGCGCCGAAGGGTCGATCCTGATCGAGGTCTCCATCCGCGGGCTGTCTGGTGGAGTGCCGGCCGTACCGCGGGCGGTCAGCCCGACCCGGTTCCCGAGCGTCGAACGTGATCTCGCGATCGTCGCCGGGGCGGCCCTGACCTCCGGGGACGTGGAAGCAGCGATCCGAGCGAATGCGGGCACGCTGCTTCGTTCCACCGAGGTCTTTGACGTGTACGCCGGGCCGCCGCTCAACTCGGGCGAACGGAGCCTCGCCTATCGCCTCATCTTCGGAGCCGCCGAGCGGACACTCGCGGATGCGGAGGTCGAGGCGGCGATCGCGGCGGTTGCTACGGCCGTACGAGCCATCGGGGGTCGGATCCGGTCCTGAGCCAACGGCCATGTCCCGGTGGTCATCGGGGGTCGGATCCGGTCCTGAGCCAACGGCCACGTGCCGGTGGTCAACGTGCTTGCGATGGCGGTGACGGCGCTGCTACGCTGGACGAGCCCTGCCGCGCTCACCCTGAGCCTGGACCTCGGCACCAATCGGGGAGCGACGGCCAGTGGACATCATCGGCTCGATCACCAGCATCAAAGGCGTCGATCTCCTCATCTTCTTCATCTTCTTCGGGCTGTTCGTGCTCGGATTCATGCAGGGAACCCTGAGACGCCTGCTCGGGATCGCCTCGCTCATCCTGTCGCTCCTGATCGCTGCCCAACTTCGGGCGCCATTCGGCGACTTTCTGGC
>JAYWFP010000124.1:0-4921 GCA_043778745.1 Chloroflexota bacterium | reverse complement strand
GTGCCTGTCTGGCGAGTTATCGGAGCCCGAGCGCCACTGCCGATCGCCTCGTCACGGGTGACGATGTCCGTCGCCGAACCGCGGATCACACGGAGATCCTTGCTCGACTCACGGATGCTGGACATCGGCTCGGCATGAGCGTCTGGATCGGCCGGCGCGAGCAGGCTCGCCGGTTCGGTTCCGGAACGCTCGGTGACCTGCTGGCGGCATCCGAGCGGTCGGCGTGGTTGCCGGCAATCACACGAGCGTCCGCCGACGACCTGGCCGACGTCGACTGCATCTGGTACGTCCGCCGCCGCACGGCCTTCCTCTTCGAGGTGGAGTGGACAGCCATGCTCGGCGAAACCGTGCTCCGGCGGCACCGCCGAATTCCCGCCGACGATCGGCTCGTCCGATTCCTGGTGGTGGCCCCGGAGCGGGCTGATCTTCTTCGCCACAAGTTGGCGGCGTCGCCGGTCCTCCGCGCCGCGATCGAGACGGATAACTGGCATGTGATCCTGTGGCCCCATCTCCGATCGTGGCTTGCTCGCGAGCCACTCGATCTGGCGGCCCTTGAGCCGTACCTGGGCCTTGACCCAGCCGTCAGCGGGGAAGGCCGGCAGATGGACCTGTTCCCGGGGCCCGACGCGGTACCCTAACGGTCACACTCAGGCATCGGCGCCATCGAGCGCCGGCGCCTTCCCTGGGAGGCCCTGTGTCGGATCCGTCCTCAGCCATCGATCAACTCGCCGATGGGTTCTGGGACCGATATCTCGCGATCAGCCCGCTGATGGCAACGATGACCGGCGACGACCGGTATGACGATCAGTTGCCGGACCCGGGACCTGCCGGAAGGGATCGCCTCCGAGCACTCGCGATCGAAGTCCGCGACGCCGCTCTCGCCATCGCTCCCGACGGACTGTCCGTCGAGGATGAGATTACGCGGGACATGCTTGCGGTGGTCGGTGAACTGTTCGTGGAGGCCGACGACCTGCGCCTCGATACCCTCCAGGTCGTGGACCAGATGCGTGGTCCCCAGACGTTCCTGCCCGAGCTGGTTTCAATCCAGCCGACGGACACGCCGGACCGCCTGGCCGCGTTCGAGGCTCGACTCCGCGGCTATCCGGCCTACATGGCCGCTCACGTCGACCTGGTACAGGAGGCGCTCGCGAGTGGCTTGACGGCCCCGCGAATCGTCGCTGAGCGGACCATTGCCCAACTCGAGCGGATGATCGCAACGCCGCCGGAAGCCTCCCCGGTACCGATGATGCTCGGCCACCTGGCGCCGACCGACCGGGATCGCATCACGGCGACGATCCGGGATGTCGTCTATCCGGCCGACGCCAACTTCCTCGAGGCGCTCGCGGGCTCCTATCGGGCCGCGACCCGGACGGACCCGGGCATCTGGTCCGCCCCGAACGGAGACGACCTGTATCGAACCATGATTCGCCACTGGACCACGCTCGAACTTGAGCCTCGGGAGATCCACCAGATCGGCCTTGACGCGCTGTCCTCCATCGACGCCGAGCGTCGGGTGATCGCGCAGGGCGCCGGCTTCGGTGACGACACCGCTGCCTACCGGCGCTCATTGATCAATGACCCGGCGAACATCCCGGGATCGCGGACCGAGCTCATCGATCGAGCGCTCGAGGACATCGACCGAGCCAATGCGGCTGCGGCCGGGGCGTTCGGCCGAACCCCGCGCGCAGCGTGCCGGGTCGTCCCGGTGGAGGAATACAAGGAGCGGGATGCGCCGTTTGCCTACTACTTCCCACCGACCGCTGACGGGTCCCGACCCGGGACGTACTACGTCAACACGTACGACCTGCCGAGTCGGCTCTTCTCGAGGCTCGCCGCGACCACCTACCACGAGGCGACCCCCGGTCACCACTTCCAGATCGCGCTCGAGGTCGAGAACACCGCGCTGAGCCGGTTCCGCCGGTTCGGATCGCGGATGGTTGGTGGGGCGTATGTCGAGGGCTGGGGCCTGTACAGCGAACGCTTTGCTGACGAAATCGGGCTCTACCGCAACGAGGCCGAGCGGTTCGGGATGCTTGATGCCCAGGCGTGGCGGGCCGGGCGGCTCGTCGTCGATACGGGAATGCACGCGCTTCGATGGACGCGGGAGCAGTCGGTCGCCTACCTGCTCAACGACGTCGGATTGTCCGATACCGACGCGAGCATCGAGACCGACCGATACATCGCCTGGCCCGCCCAGGCCCTCACGTACATGCTCGGTCAGCGCGAGATCCTGCGTCTCCGACGGCAGCTCGAGGAGCGCGACGGACCCGCCTTCGATCTGCGCTCGTTCCACGATGAGATGCTCGCTCACGGTTCGCTCGCCCTGTCGACGCTGGCGAAGGAATTGCCGAACTGGGTGACCGCCCGGGCGTGAACCCCTGCCTCAGGTAGCCCTCGGCCGGTGGCTCACCAGGCAGGATTCGTGCGCATCGGAGGCGTGAAACGGCCGTCATGCACGGATTTCGAACCGTTGGAACGCGTGTTGGACGAATCTCGCGTTGACGATCGAAACGCCCATGTGGCACGATGAAGCCCCGCGTTCCGTCTATTGCAACACCGTGTTTCGCATCCCGGATCGCCAGACCCACTTCTCGGAACCATGTCGGAGGCATCATGTCAGGCTCCTCGAACGCCCCAGCGCCGTTGTCACGTGCTCGCCAGCTCGAGCTCTACCGCCGCGCCATCAAGACGCTGCCGGGCGGCACGAACTCCAACTTCCGGGCGTGGGGCGAGGACACGATCTACGTCGATCGCGGACGGGGCGGACGGGTCTGGGACATCGATGGCAACGAGTTCGTCGACCTGCGGATGGGCTATGGCCCCGTGATCCTCGGCCATGGCGATGATCGCGTGGACGACTACGTCAACGAGCGGATGCGTCGTGGCGTCAGCTTCTCGCTGACCAGTGAGGATGAGGTCCGCGCCATCGAGCTCCTGTGCGAGCTGACCGGCTGGGTCGACATGGCCAGGATGACCGTCTCGGGCACCGAAGCCACGATGCATCTGATGCGTCTGGCCCGCGCGTTCACGGGTCGCGACAAGATCGTCAAGTTCGAGGGCCAGTACCACGGCCTCCATGACTACGCGCTGATCAGTGTCTCGCCCAACAACATGGCCGACCTCGGCGATGCCGACAACCCCGTCGGCCTTGCCTGGGGCCGGGGCATCCCGGATGCGGTGGCCAATACGATCATCCCGGCGCGCTTCAACAACATCGAACGCCTGCGCCGGATGTTCGAGAAGCAGGGCCACGAGATCGCGGCAGTCATCGTCGAGCCGGTGCTTGGCAATGCCCAGGGCATCCTGCCCCAGGAAGGCTTCCACAAGGCGCTTCGAGAACTCACCAAGGAGTTCGGCATCCTGTTGATCTTCGACGAGGTCAAGACGGGGTTCCGATTCGCCAAGGGCGGCGCCGCCGAGTACTTCGGGATCACCCCGGACCTGGCCTCGTATGCGAAGGCGATGGGCAACGGGTACCCGGCCGCCGCGTTCGGCGGTCGACGCGACATCATGAGCCTGCTGCCGGACAAGGTAAGCCACGGCGGCACGTACGCGGGCAACCGCGTGGCCGCGGCCGCGGCCGTGAAGACGCTCGAGATCATCCGGGACACCGACGCTCTCGAGACCATCCATCGAACCGGGCGACGGATCCAGGATGGCCTCCGCGAGGTCGTCAACGAGGCGGGCCTGCCGTTCCATTTCACCGGCCACCCGTCGATGTTCGGGATCATGTTCACCGAAAAGGTGGCCACGGAGTACCGGGACTGGGCCGATACGGATCACGCCCTCTATGACGCGGTCGCGGTTGGTATGCAGGCCCGCGGCGTGATGCCCGAGCCCGACAGTCGTGAGCCGTGGTTCGTGTGCGAGGCTCACGCGAAGGACGACTCGGTTGACCGGGCCGTCACGGCGTTCGAAGAAGCTCTGGGTGCGGCGCTGGATGCGCGGGCGCGCGGTGCCACCGAGGAATCCGGCGACGGGGCGATGTCGCACCCGGCCGCAGGCTGACCGCCGCCGCGCCGGCCGGAGCTGACGATGGACGGCAATTCAGTCCGGAGCGTTGATCGGGCGGCGTCCCTCCTTCTCGCACTCGGTGAATTCCAGGGGCAAGCCGGCGTCACCGAGCTGGCGCGGCGTCTCGAGCTTCACAAGTCGACGGCCTCGCGCCTGTTGTCAACGCTCCAGAAGCGCGGGCTCGTCGAGCAGGATGGCGATTCCGGCAAGTACCGCCTCGGAGTGGTGGTGATCCGCCTCGCTGAGCGTGCCGAACGAACGCTGGACCTTCGCGCGATCGCGCTTCCGGAACTCGAGCGCCTTGCCCGACTCACCCATGAGACCGCCGGCCTCGGCGTACTCGACGCTGATCAGGTCCGCTTCGTCGCCCAGGCGGATGGACCGAGTCTCATCGCGGGCGGCGACTGGACGGGCCGGGCTTCGACGCTCCATGCCAACGCGTCCGGCAAGGTCCTGCTCGCGTCCCTCGCGGAGCGCGAGGTCCTCCGGATCGTCCGCCTCGGCCTCATCCGGTACACGGAGCGAACGCTCACCGAGATCGAGCCGCTCCTGGCAGACCTTGCGCGGGCCCGTCGGCGCGGCTACGCAACATCCGCAAGCGAGCTTGAGAACGGACTCAACGCCGTCGCCGCGCCTGTTCGAGATGCACGTGGCCAGGTCATCGCTGCCGTCGAGGTGTGGGGCCCCGCGTTCCGACTGTTGCCCCGACGACTGCCCGAGTTGGCAACGCAGGCCCGGGAAGCAGCCACAGCCATAACCGTCCGATTGGGTGGCACCGCCGCCTGACGCCACCCGACGCGGCGGCCAGTCGCGAACCGGCGCCTGAGGCCACCCGGCGCGGCCGCCAGTCGCGTGACGCGACCCGGCACCGCTGCCACCCGGCGCCACTCGCCTGACGCGACCCGGC
>JAYWFP010000123.1:0-4921 GCA_043778745.1 Chloroflexota bacterium | reverse complement strand
GCCACCACATGGCGCCATCGACGAGGGCTTCAACATCGGTGTCGGCGGGCAGCGGCGACAGCCCGACGCGGATCGCCTCGCCCGCCACGCGAACGGCGATGGCGCGCGAGATCGCGCGCAGGTCGCTGACGCTCGGGTAGAGCGCGCCGACATCAAGTCGCTCGCTGCTCACGTGGTCGGCCAGGGTTTCCGCAGCCATCAGGAACATCTCATCCGTGACGTCGCGCGACTCGGACACGATTGCGCCGAGACCAACGCCGGGAAAAATGAAGACGTTGTTTGCCTGGCCGATCTGCCAGGTCTGGCCCCCATGCGAGACGGGTGGAAACGGCGATCCCGTCGCAACGAGCGCGCGCCCGTCGGTCCAGGCAATGACGTCGGCCGGAACGGCCTCGGAGATCGAGGTCGGGTTCGAGAGCGGCAGGATGATCGGGCGAGGCGTCGCGGCAGCCATCGCCCGAACGATCGCCTCGGAGAACGTGCCACCATGCCCGGTCGTCCCGATCAGGATGGTCGGCGACAGGGCCGTGACCACGTCCAGAAGATCCGGCTCGGCGCCGCGGTCTCCCGTGGGGACGGACAGATTGGCGTCGCGGAATGCCTCGGCAGACATCGCAAGTTCCTGCTTGTCAGGATCGAGGCCCGTTCGGCCTTCGTGGACGAGCCCCTTCGAGTCGACGAGGGCGATTACTCGGCGAGCCGTCGATTCAGCCATCCCATCGGCCACCATCGCGAGGCGAAGGAGGCGGGCGATGCCGGTCCCAGCCGCGCCGGCGCCGGCCATGACAACGCGCTGGTCGGCCCACCGCGTACCCAGGTGTCGCATGCCGGCCAGAACGCCGGCGACGACGACCGCTGCGGTTCCCTGAATATCATCGTTGAAGCAAGGGATTCGATGGCGGTAGCGGTCGAGGATCCGGAGCGCGTTGTGCTGCTTAAAGTCCTCGAACTGGATGAGACAGCCAGGCCACACTTCGTGGACGCCGGTGACAAAGGCTTCGACGAACGCGTCATAGGCGGCGCCCCGCAGACGGGGTGCCCGGAATCCCAGGTACAGCGGATCAGCCAGGAGCGCCTGATTGTCGGTCCCCACGTCGAGCGAGATCGGCAGGGTCAGGACGGGGTGGATTCCGCATGCCGCGGTATAGAGAGCCAGCTTGCCGATCGGAATCGCCATGCCGCCCGCGCCCAGATCGCCAAGACCCAGGATTCGCTCGTTGTCCGTCACCACGATCAGCCGGACATCTTCGAACGGGGCTGCGCGGAGAACCTCGGGGATCCGGTCCCGATCTGAGGGCGTGAGCCAGATTCCGCGGGTGCGACGGACGATGTGGCTGAATTCCTGGCACGCCCGGCCGACCGTCGGCGTGTAGACGATCGGCAGGTACTCCTCCATGTGCTCGGCGAGCAACCGGTAGAAGAGCGTGGCGTTGCGATCCTGGAGGGCGGCGAGGCCGATGTACTGCTCAAGCGCATCGGTCTTCCGCCGAAGGTGCTCGTGTTCGAGATCCAGTTGCTCCTCGATCGAGAAGACGCGATCCGGGAGCAGGCCGTGGAGACCGAACGCGCTGCGTTCATCCAGGGGAAAGGCCATGTCCTTGGTCAGGAGCCGACGGTTCAGGAGCTCGCTGCCGGTGACGTCGATCTCCGCGGGGAGTCCGGCCGCGAGCTGGTCGAACGGGGCGGGCAGCGGTCGCATCAGTCGAGGATAGACGGCCATCGAGGAGGGGGAGCGGTCCGGCGCGTCGAGGACGAGCTCGACACCCTTCCGCTCCGCTGCGGGCGTCAGGTGGCGGTATCGTTGCGCGATGGACCAGCCCGATCTCGTCGTCACGGACTCGCCGGCGGCCATGCGCTACGAGGCGCGCATTGGGACCGACCTCGCCGGATTCGTCGAGTACCGTCTGCTCGGCAGCCGTCGGATCCTCCTCCACACGGAGGTCCTGCCGGCATTTGCCGGTCGCGGGATCGGCACCGCCATGGCACGCCACGTGCTCGAAGCGGCGCTTGCGTCTGATGAGCGCGTGACGGTCAAGTGCCCGTTCCTTCGCACGTACATCGAGCGCCACCCGCAGTACGCGGCCATCGCCACGCCGCCGCGCCGAATTCCTGGCTGACCGCCTAGCTAGGCCGCCGCCCCGAATTCGATGGTCCGTCCGGTGCGCGCAAATCGAGCGGCTACGAGGACGCCGATGGCAGCAAGCACGAGGACCGAGGCCGCCGCGACGGCCGCCTCGAGGTCACCGGACTGGAACTCGGAGTAAACAACCAGCGGAAGTGTCTGCGTTCGCCCGATGACGTTGCCGGCAAACAGAATCGTCGCTCCGAATTCTCCGAGTGAGCGGGCCCAGCTCATGACGAGACCCGCGGAGATCCCGGGCCGAGCGAGGGCGAGGGTCACCTCGAAGAAGACTCGCACCTCGGACGCGCCATCGACGCGCGCGGCATCCTGCAGATCGCGTGAGACACCGGCGATGGCCGCGCGCGCCGCCCGGACGTAGTACGGGGCGGCCACGAACACCTGGGCGATGATCACAGCCAGCGTCGTGAACGGGATCGCGAGACCCACCGCGTCAAGGCCTTCGCCGATCAGCCCCCGGCGCCCGAGGATCAGCAGGAGCGCCAGCCCCGCCACAGACGGAGGGAGGACCAGCGGCAGGTCGACAACGACCTCGACAATCGCGGTGAGGCGCGTCGTTCGGCGGGCGAGCAGATAGGCGAGCGGCGTGCCCAGGAGGATGGTGATGAGCAGGCTGATGGCGGTCGTGGCAAGCGACAGCCGGAGCGCTTCGAGGACGACCGGCGAGCCAGCGACACCGACCAACGCCCCGCTGCCGGCCGCACGACCCAGCAGCGTGACCACCGGCAGGAGCAGCAGCGCAACGAGCAAGCCGGCCGCGATCACGACCACAAGTCGACGGGTCACGATGGACCCGGGGTGAGCGGGACGAACCCGAAACGGGCCAGGATTGCCTGACCGGACGTGCCGGCCAGCCAGTCTAGGAACGCTCGGCCGGCGTCCGGGTGGCGCGCCGTTGAGGGAACCAGGCCGGCGTAGGTCGCCAGGATGTTCGATCCGACCGGGATCGGAATGACCATGACCCCCACGGCGGCGAGCGCATCCGTCAGATAGACGATTGCGGCGTCACCTTCGCCCAGTTCAATCTTCGCAACGACGGCCTTGACGTTGTCCTCACGGGTCACCACGTTGGCCGCGTAGGCGGCAACGAAGGCCCCGGGATCGTTCGTCTGGGCGGCGAGCAGATCGACGAGGCGATCGGCATACCCGGTGATCGAGACACCCTCGCCGGCGGCGATGACCTTGACGCCCAGTCGAGCGACGTCCAACACCGACTTGATGCCGGCTGGATTGCTCTTCGGCACGATGATCGCGAGGCTGTTCTGGGCGAATGGCACGACGGTGCCGATGACGTGCCGGCCCGCCAGGAGCGCGCCAGGATTCTTCGTATCCGCCGAGAGGAAGACATCGGCCTCGGCACCCTGCTCGATCTGGATGCGGAGCGCCGTCGACGCGTCGGCTGACGTCTCAATCCGGACACCGGCTGCGTCGGCATAAGCGGGCTCCGCGGCGGTCATCGCATCACCCAGCGAGGCCGCGACGAACGCGGTGATTACCGGCAGCGGGGTGCCTGCTGGCGAGCCTGGCCCACACGCGGCAACGGCAAGGACGCTCAGCAGCACCAACGCGAGCGCCTGGATCAGGCCGTTTCGGTGCGGCGGGACCCTCAACGCGGCCGCTCGACGATGACGTTCGTTGCCTTCACCACGCAGATCGCCGGATCGCCGACCTTCAGGTCCATTTCCGTCACGGCCTCTGCTGTCATCAGGCTCACAAGACGATGCGGCCCGGCCAGGACTTCGACGACGGCGGCTACTCGGTCGACTTCGACCCGCGTGACCACGCCGGTAAATCGGTTTCGCGCCGATTGGGTGGCAGATCGCGGATCCGGGCTGTCGCGTCGCCGGTCTCCGAGGAGGCGGACGACCTCGCCGATCGGCACGAGCCGCTGCCCGCCGCTCGACCGAGCGAGGCTGAGACGGCCTTCCTGCTCCCAGCGTCGCAGCGTATCGACGGTCACGCCGAGCATCTCGGCGGCCTGTCCGACCCGGACATGGTCGTCTCCGCGTCGGTGACCTCGCGAATTGATGGTCGTCATCACTAGAGATTGTGACGACCTGAGCTGCCAATAGCAAGATATGTGGCCGAGAACCGCCGCCACGAGAGGGTGATCCCGTCGGTACGCCAACCACGGGCTATTTCAGCGAACCACTTCCGACCCCGGACTGGCGGGTCTACGGCCCCTGAGTTGAATCGGCCGGCCGGATGTCGTGGATGTCCGCTGCCCGAGCCAGGCCGCGCCCGAATTGCCAGCGCAGGACGCGACCGCCGAAGGTCCGCATGAACAGGCCGGCGAGGATCCCGTCGAACGTGCCCCGATAGGTCCGCTGACGCAGACAGGCAATGAGGGTACCTCCAGAAAGCGCGGTCAAGGTGTACTGGACGGTTCCGCCTGGCTCGGCGACGTTCGAGTCCAACTGCGTGAGGCGCACGATCCCAGGTCGTGACCAGTCGTAGTGCTCACGGCTCCACGACACCGTCACCCCCTCGGTCACTTCGGCCCAGGTCGAACCAGTTGCGTGCACGGTCAGGACCTTCGGATGCGAGGACTCTTTCCAGATCCGCGCGCGGTTGGCCGAGAAATCGACGATCGCGGCGAGGACGGCCGCAGGCGGCAGCCAGGTATCGAGCTCCCAGGTCGTGTGCTCCTCGATCGCCATCGCCGTGCGATCAGGATTCGGCCGGCACCTGCTCCGGGGCTTCGGCCGCAGGACTGCTGCCCGCGCGGATGGGCTCCAGATCAACAGTGCGGGATCGACGGGTTCGGCCGGATTCGGTTCG
>JAYWFP010000122.1:0-4943 GCA_043778745.1 Chloroflexota bacterium | reverse complement strand
GGTCATCGGGCCCGGCTCGTACGTCGCGTTTGCCTCGGCAGCGATCGCGTTTGCCTCGGCAGCGGTGATCTTCATCCCGATGGCGCGGCGTGGTCGGTTGACCGGCCGCGGGCTGATGGTCGGTGGCGTGTTCTACCTGGTGTACCTGGCCGTCGTCATCGGAGCGATCCTCCAACCGAGCTGATCCGGGTCACCAAATCTGAGCCCGGAGACGGTCGCGCTATACTCGCGATCGAACCAGATCGGTCCCGCGGCCGCCGCCGCGAGCAGCCAGGAGCCCCATCCGATGCTCACCGAGAACGCACCAGCCGTCGCGAAAGCCGCGCCAGAACTTGATGACTTGATCTGCTACTTCGAGGGCAAGTTCGTTCCGCAGCGGGACGCGAAGGTCAGCATCATGACCCACGCCTTCATGTACGGGACGGCGGTATTCGAGGGAATCCGGGCATATTGGAACGCGGATCAGGGCCAGCTCTATGGGCTCTTCCTGCCCGAACACATGGAGCGCATCCGACGCAACGCCGGCATGCTCCTGATGCAGGATCTCCCGACGACGGACGAGCTCGTCAAGCTCGTGGTCGAGACGGCCGCCCGGAACGGGCTCCGCGAGGATCTGTACCTCCGCCCCTGCTTCTACAAGTCGAGTCGCACGGTCGGCGTGCGCCTCCATCATCTCGAGCACGATCTCGTGATCTTTGCCGTTCCGTTCGGCAACTACATCGACATCGACAAGGGCGTGCGCCTGATGACCTCGTCCTGGCGCCGCAACGCGGACGATGCGCTGCCGGCTCGAGGCAAGATCGTCGGCGGCTACGTGAACATGGCGTTCCAGAAGACCGAGGCCGAGCTCAACGGTTTCGATGAGGCCCTGGTCCTGACGCACGACGGTCATGCCTCCGAGGCCTCGGCTGCCAACATGTTCGTGATCCGGGACGGAATCCTGCGGACGCCGCCGGTCAGTGACGACATCCTCGAGGGCGTTACCCGGAGGGCGATCCTCGAACTCGCGGAAACCCTCGGACTGCCGGTCGAGATCCGGTCTATCGATCGGTCCGAGATCTACGTGGCCGATGAGATGTTCCTGTGCGGGACCGGTGTCCAGATCTCGCCGGTCATCGAGCTCGATCATCGCAAGGTCGGCACCGGATCCGTTGGACCCATTGCCCGGCTCATTCGTGACGAGTACTTCAACGCGGTTCGGGGACGGACGCCTTCACTCTCGCACTGGGTGACCCCGATCGCCATCGGTGGCTGACGCACTCGCCCCGGTCCCGGGGGTCGGCCCCGGCGCGGCCACAGCGGCGCTCGCGGATGCGGTCGGCCAGACGGATTCGTCGCGGGCCGACCCGCCCTCGATCGAGGTCGTTCCTGTTCGCGCCCGGCGGATCCAGCGGCTCCTCGAGATCGTGCCCGGGGTCATCACCTGGGGCCTGATCGTCACCTCGGTCGGGCTGTCGTTCCGCTCGCCGGAGCTCGTGGCCTGGTTCGTTCTCTCGTTCGACGTGTACTGGCTGTATCGAGCCGTGATGCTCACCGGCGGCGTCCTTGCGGCGTATACGATGCTCCGGAAGACGGTCGATCAAGACTGGCGGACGCGGACCTACGCGCTGCGTGATGTATCCGGGCGGATCTCGGTGATCGAGGAACGCCTGCCGCGCATGGCTGGTCGGATTGCCGAGCTGACACGAGACGGGGAGGAATCGGCGGCGCTCGGGGGCAACCGCGAGATGGCCCGCCTGCGGTCAGAGCGCAAGGACCTCCTGCGCCTGCTGGCCCGACGCGGTGACGCCATCCCAGATCCAGATCGGCTGTGGCACGTGGCCCTGGTGCCCACCCACACCGAACCGTATGAAAAGCTCCACGCTACGGTCAAGGCGCTGGCCGATGCCGACTGGCCTGCCGAGCGGCTCATGGTCGCGATCATCACCCGCGAAACGGACACGCAGGGGCGTGAAAACGTGGCCCGACTGCGCGATGCCTTCGGCCACCGATTTCTGTACTTCTTTCACATCCTCGATCCACTCGAGCCCGGAATCGTTGTCGGCAAAAGCAGCGCCATGGCGTACGGTGGCCGATGGCTCTACCGCAAGCTCCTCAGCCTCGGCTTCGATCCCGCCGAGGTCCTCGTGACCGACCTGGACTCCGACTACCGTGTCCACCCCGGGTACTTCGGCTATCTGAGCTGGACCTTCCTGACGGAGACGGATCGGTTCCGTCGGCTCTATCAGCCGATCCCGATGTTCCACAACAACATTTGGGAGACCGCGCTCCCGATCCGCCTTGTGGCGATCGGTGCGACGCACGTGCACATGGGCCGTTCCCTCACGCCTGAGAAACTGATCAGCTTTTCGTCCTATTCCGTCAGCCTTCGGACGATCCACGATGTCGACTACTGGGCTACCGACGCCATCCCCGAGGACAGCCGGTTCTACTGGAAGTCATTCTTCCGGTTCAGCGGGGAGTTCCAGGCCATCCCGCTGTTCATGCCGATCTACGGCGATGCGGTCCGGGCGCGCTCGTATCCACGCTCACTCATCGAGCAGTACACCCAGATTCGCCGCTGGGCGTGGGGTGTCACGGACATCCCGTACTACATCCGGAACGCCTTCGCGCACTCCGAGATCCCCCGAATGACGCGGATCCGGCGGCTCGTCGAGCTCTGGTTTGACCACCTCAACTGGGCGATCGCGCCGTTCGTGATCATCTTCGGATCCAACCTTCCGCTGATCCTCAACCCTGCCTTTGCCGAGACCACGCTCGGCCAGAACCTGCCGCTCTACGCGTCGTGGCTGCTGACGGGTGCGTTCGCCTGCCTGGTCGTGCTCATGTACGTCGAAGAACGCATTGCACCCCCGCGGCCCGCGTCATGGGGACTGGTCCGGAACGTGATCAGCCGCGTCCAGTGGTTGCTGCTCCCGGTCGTCGGGCTGATCTTCTCGAACCTGCCGGCGCTCGATGCGCAGACACGCCTGATGGCCGGCAAGTACCTGGAGTACAAGGTGACCGAGAAGGTCTGAGGTGCGCGCTCGAGGCTGCATGACCTGCGGCCGACCGCCGCGCGCGTTGCCGGACGCACGCCCCGGGTGATCCGGGCAGGACGTCACGGAATGGGCGGGGGTGTCAGGGCCGGCGTACTGGTGCCGGTGATGACGACGATATCGGCGGTCGCCGAAGCGTTCGTCACGAGCTCAACCTTGGCGCCGAAGACGCCCTCGAGCGCCGCAACGGTCAACGGCATCGTCAGTTGAGCGCCGTTGTAGACCCGGATGGTCGTGCCGGCGAGCCCGGTCACGTCCGGTTTCTGTTCCGGTGCAGACGCGGCGATGCCAAGGAATTCGAGGTAGTCGGCGATGCGGCTCGCCTCACCGGACTTGCCGGATCCGTTGAGGATGTACACGACAGCACCTTCCGCTGCCAGCTGCTCCAGCCGGTCCGAGGCGGCAGTGGCTGTGAACGCATCGCGGATCGCCGCCCGTATTCGGGTCAGTTTGGGCACGATGATGTAGCCGCGCGGGCTGGAGGTGAACTCGGTCTGGAAGAACGGCGGCGTGAAGATGAAGGACCGGACCGAGCGCGATGTGACCTTCTCGGCCAGTCCGAGCAGACGCGGGAACAGGTCGCGCGGAATGTCGGTCCGGAGCGACGATGCCAGGGCTGCGGCCAGCTCATCGACGTGCGGAAGGATCCGCGCGATGTCGGTCTGCTGACGGAGTGACAGCAGGACGCGCTGCTGCCGCGCCCCGCGATCGAAGTCCGACGAGCCGTGGCGTGAGCGGGCGTAGACGAGGGCATCGGCACCAGTCATGTATTGCATGCCGGACGGGATATAGACCCGCTGGAGTGCGCCTCCTGTGGCGGGGTAGCGGTCATCGACCACGGGCACCTGCACGTTGATCGTGACCCCGCCGAGGGCATCGACAATCTTCCGGAACCCGTCAAAGTTGACCTCGACGTAGTACTTGATGTCGATCCCGTAGAGCTCGCCCATGATGGCCTTCAGCCCGTTGTAGCCGCGTGTCTTGTCGGTTCCCGGGTACAGGTCTGCGCGATGGCGGATGGCGGCGAACCACGAGTTCATCTTGCCCGCATAGACCGTTCCGAACAGCTTCCGGGCGGGTCCGGGTGGGATCGGCACATCGACGGTGTCGCGCGGGATCTGGAACATGGCGACCTGGTTCGTGACCGGGTCGATCGACACCGTGATCATCGTGTCCGTGTTGTGCCCCCCGCCCTGTTCATCGGCACCGATCAACAGGATGTTCAGCCGCTCGGTCCCGTTCCAGGGCGGAATGCTTGCCGAGGCCACGGGGGTACCGACCGCGCTCGGGTCGGGGGTTGCGGTTTCGGTGGGATCAGCGGACGGATCCGCGGAGGTAGTCGCGGTCGCATTGGGGTCACAGCCGGATGCACCAGGATCGAAGATGCATTGCGTCGTCCCCGCGAGCAGGATGTCGTAGCGGGCGACCGCGATGTGCAATGTGCTCATCACGATCAGGACGGCGAGCAGCGCTGCCAGTGCCGTGATCCTCGGCAGGCCACCCGCCGAACCGCCGGTCGAGCGGCCCTCGATGGACACACTCTTGCGTCCCGGGGTATTACCGCCGCCGAGCCACCGGGCGATCCGCCAGGCATCAACGATCGCGGCCGCGCGGTACGCGAGCGCCACGAGATTGACCACGAACAGGCCGGCGATGAACCACTCCTGGATGGCGAGGCCCGCGAGTTGGAAGACGTCCAGACGAACCGCGAGCCCCGCGATCAGGGCACCGATCAGGATCGGCGGCGCAGCGAAACCGAGGGCACGGCGGTGGGCGCCGAGATAGGCGTGTCCGAGGCCGGGAAATAGGAGGGAGAGGAACGCGGCGACGAAGGCGGAGCTCCGGCGCGGACGCATCTCGTGCGCGGTCTGCATCGCGGGTAGGATACTCGGACCCGACGTCAAC
>JAYWFP010000121.1:0-4945 GCA_043778745.1 Chloroflexota bacterium | reverse complement strand
AGGCCGTCTCGGCATGGCACTCGACCGTGATCCGGAACCACTCCGAGCCCGGGCCGATGAACGACATCACGTCGGTCTTGATGAGCTTCACGTCCGCGGCCCCCGTTCTTGCTGCCACGATGGGCGGACCTGACGCGTCGGCGACAGGGTTCGGGCATTCGCGCCGGCATGCGAAAACCGCGTACCGGTCCATCGTGCAGGTCTACCAGCCAGACGATCGACAACCTTGCTTTCTGTGGCCCGGAGCCGTCCAGGGCGCTCCTTCGTTGCCAGACCGGGTTCCCGAGAACGCTACATCGCCTTGGAGAGCTCTCTCCCCCGCGGCCAACATCTACACTTGATCCGTGACCGTTTGCCCGATCTGCGCGCACGCCATCCGTCCGGGCGCGCGCTTCTGCGAGAGCTGCGGCAATCCGCTCGCGAACGCGCCATCCGCCATGACGCACGAGCGAAAGGTGGTGACCGCGCTCTTCTGCGATCTGGTCGGCTTCACCGCGCTTTCGGAAGGGGCCGATCCCGAGGACGTCGATCGCATGCTGGCCGAGTATTTCGCGATGGCCCGCGCGCAGATTGAAGCCCACGGCGGGGTGGTCGAAAAGTTCATCGGCGATGCCGTGCTCGGCGTGTTCGGCGTCCCCGGCGCGCACGAAGACGATCCCGAGCGGGCCGTCCGAGCCGCCCTACGGATCGCCGATGACGGTTCCGAGCTGCGGACGTTCGCCGGTTCGCCGCTGCGCCTCCGCATCGGTATCAACACCGGCGAAGCCGTCGTCCGGGTCGGCGTCGCGCCGGGGTCTGGCGAGCGGTTCCTGGCCGGCGACGCGATCAACACGGCATCGCGGATCCAGTCCGCCGCGCCGGAGATGGGGGTGGCCGTTGGCCTGCCGACGTGGAACCTGACGAAGGACGTGGTCGACTACGTCGAGCTGCCGCCGGCGATCCTGAAGGGAAAGGCCGAGCCCGTTCGCATCTTCCACGCCCGCGCCCCGCTGGGCCGGGTGGGAATGGACGTCCCGCGCAACCATGCGGGTCCATTCGTCGGCCGCGAGATCGACGTGGCCCTGCTCCATGGTCTGTTCGAGAAGGTCGTCACGCAGGACAGGCCGGGGCTCGTCACGATCGTCGGAGAGCCCGGGCTCGGAAAGAGCCGTCTCGTCGCGGAGCTCTTTGCCTGGGTCGACGCACGACCGGCCCTCGTACGTTGGCGCCAAGGGCGGTGCCTTCCCTACGGCGACGGCATAACGTACTCGGCGCTGGGCGAGATCGTGAAGGCGCACGCCGGCATCCTCGACTCTGATCCGATCGAGATCGCGGGCGCCAAGCTCGACGCGGTGCTGCCCGAGGGCGACGAGCGGCCGTGGTTGCGCCAACGCATCGGCCCACTGCTCGGGATCGAGAGCGCCGGATCAGCATCGCAGGAGGAGTCCTTCACGGCCTGGCGGCGCTTTCTCGAGCACATCGCTGCGGACCGCGCGACGGTGCTCGTCTTCGAGGATCTGCACTGGGCCGACCCCGAGCTGCTCCGCTTCATCGAGCACGTCGTCGATCGCGCGGACAACGTGCCCCTGCTGGTTGTCGGAACGGCACGCCCCGAGCTCTTCGAGCGGTATCCGACCTTCGCCGCGACGCTCGTCTCAGCGAACCGGATCAATCTTGGGCCGCTGACGGACGCTGAGACTGCCCGGCTGGTCGTGGCGGTGCTCGGCGGAACGGTGCCGTCCGACATGCTCCGAACCGTCCTGGAGCGGGTTGGCGGCAACCCGCTCTACGCGGAGGAGCTCATCCGCCTCCTCCAGGATCGCGATCTCCTCGGGCGCAGCGGTGATGTGATGGAGCTGCGGCCGGGCGCAACGCTGCCGTTGCCGGACTCCATCTCCGCGCTCATCGCCGCTCGCCTCGACACATTGTCGCCGGAGCGCAAGTCCATTTTGACGGACGCGGCGGTGGTCGGGAAGGTGTTCTGGGCCGGGGCGGTGGCGGCGATGGGAAACCGCGACCTCGATCAACTGCTCGAGTCGCTCCGTGAGCTGGCTCGCAAGGACCTCATTCGTCCGTTCCGCCGATCGTCGATCGCCGGGGAGACGGAGTACGCCTTCTGGCATGTGTTGACCCGGGACGTCGCCTACGCCGCCCTGCCTCGAGCGTCGCGGGCCGCCCGCCACGTTGCCGCGGCCGAGTGGCTCGAGAGCCGGGCGGGCGATCGGATCGAGGATCAGGCGGATGTCCTCGCCCATCACTACGCCACCGCCCTCGACCTCAGTCGCGCGTCCGGCGATGCAGCGCAGGCTGCCGAATTGGAGGAGCCCGCCTTTCGCTTCCTCTCGCTTGCCGGAGAGCGCGCCCTCGGCCTCGATGCCGCGGGGGCCGTCGCGGGCCTCGAGCGTGCGCTCGCTCTCGCGCCCGAGGGCCATCCTGAGCGCTCCGCGGCCCTGGTGCGCTTCGGGGAGGCGGCGCATCTCGCAGGACGATACCGTGAGTCGATCGCCGCCCTCGAAGAAGCGGTTGCGGGCTTCAGGAATCGAGAAGACGTTCGGGCCGCCGCACGGGCCATGTTGCTGTTGTCGCTTCCCCTGGGACGAATCGGGGATCCGCGGAACTCGGCCCTCGTGGGCGAGGCGTTGGGGCTCCTCGACCCGCTCGGCCCAGCTGAGGCGCTCATCGACGCGCTCGCGGAATCGGCCGCGCGAGAGGCGCTCCAGGCGCGTCACGAGTCCGCGGCTCGGCACGCTGAGCGCGCCCTGGCCATGGCGCGGGAGCTAGGGTTGCCGGCGCCGGCGCGCGCGCTCGGATTCCGCGGCATGGCACGCTGCAACACCGGCGATGTAGGGGGGCTCGATGACTACCGTGAGGCGATCGTCATCGCGGGCGAAGCCGGGCACGGTCGGGAAGGCGCCGTGCTCCGCTCCAATCTCGCCGTCGGCCTCTTCGCCCACATCGGTGTGGCCGCCGCCGTCCAGGCCAGTGCAGAGGCAATCGAGTACTCCCGCTCGCGCGGGATCAGCGAGATGACTACCTCGATCCGGGTCGCGACGATGTTCACGACGTTCGCTGCCGGCGACTTCGACACCATGCTTGCGCTCGCCGGCGAGCTGGTGCCGGGGCTGGAGGCAAGCGGAGGCGTCGAGCTGCTAGCGTGGTGTCGCGGTCACGAAGCGCACATCTACGTCCTGCGCGGACAGGCGGAACTGACCAGACCCTGGCTGGACTGGCTTGAAGGGGCGTCTCGTGGCACCGGAGAGGCGCAGTCGGTGGCGCAGGGCCTCGAGGCGGTCGCGGTCGCTCGGGCCCAGCTCGGCGACGCCGACAAGGCAGCGCTGCTTCTCGAGGAGGCTCACGCGTTCCCGGGCGTGGTCAGTGACGCGAACCACCTGATCTTCACGCCGGCCGTGGTCCGGGTTGCGCTCCAAATCGGTGGGCCGGCGTTCGCGGAACGGTTGCTCGAGGGGATCCAACCATTCAGCCTGCATGCCACGCACGTGTTGGCCTCGGCGCAGGCTGCATTGACAGAGGCGCGGGGTGACGTAGCGGGGGCTGTGGAGGGGTACGGGGACGTGGCCGCAAGGTGGGAACGATTCGGCATGATCTCGGAGCAAGCCTTTGCGCAGTTGGGGCTCGGCCGCTGCCTGGTTCGCTTGAGTCGCATGGCGGAGGCTGCACCGGCGATCGCGGCGGCCCGGACGATCTTCACCAGGCTGGGCGCCGAACCGCACGTGGCCGAGGCCGAAAGCCTCATCGCCGAGATTACCGGACCTCGGCCACCCCAGTGATGCACGACGGCGCCGCTCGTCGCCGCAGCGACCGAGGCATTCACGCCATTCACCGTGAAACCCCCAATCAACGGTCGCATGCCCGATCATCACCTTGCCAATGGCCGGTCCGAGGTCCGCGCGACGACAACCGCGGAGCTGGTGTGGATCCTCGCCGAGCGATTGTCGGAGCCCGGACACCAGGCGAAGTCGGACGAGCACCATCTGCGCCGCTGCGCCCGAAGTCCCGGCACCAGGTCCGGAAGATGCTGTTCCAGGCGACGAAGTCGTCGGGGTAGAACCATCGCTCGGTCTGCCGCCCAGCGCGGTAGTGGAAGACGCTCACGACGCGAGTCTCAACCTCCAGACCGTCCGGCGCGCGCCGATGCGGCTCAGCGCGCAGACGTGGTCGTCGGCGGCGATGACGTCGTGCTCGCGGATGGTGAAGCCGAGTGGGCCCGATCCTGCCGGCGATCTCAGGGTCCAGCTTTGCTAGCTGTCCGAGCGCCTCGCCGATGATCTCGAACTGGCGCTCCACCGCTGCGCGCACCATCGCGTCGGCGGCATACGCCTCGAAGTCCTGGCCCTCGGTGAACTCGGCGATCAACGCCGCGGCTTGGCGCATCTCGTGCAGGTAGGCCTTCGGCTCACGCGGCATACAGCAGCGTCCTCGTCCGCTCGATGTCGGCCTTTATACACGGATTGCGGACGGCGGAGAGCGCCACGAGGTCAACCTCGCGGCCGAGCAGGTCCTCGAGGGACTCGCGGAGGCCGAAGTAGGCGTCCGCGTACCCCCCCCGCGGAAGCGCCCCGAACTCGACGAGCAGGTCCACGTCGCTCCGCGCGGAGTCGAAGTCGTCGCGGGCGGCCGAGCCGAACAGGAAGAGGGTGCGGACGCCGTAGCGGCGGCACAGCTCCTCGAGGGCAACGCGGTGATCGTCGATGAACGGGCTCATGTCGATGGCTCCTCGCACGAAGAGTACCCGAGGCCAGCGTGCACGACGAAGGCTGACACGGCGTTGGCGGCCAGAAGCAACGAGCCATCCTCATGGCGAGAAGGGCTCGGAGTCACGATGAGCTGCGTTTGGTCGGGGCGAGAGGATTTGAACCTCCGACCTCATCGTCCCGAACGATGCGCGCTACCAAGCTGCGCCACGCCCCGACCGAGGGAGCCCGTTTGACAGGGCCCGCGGATGATA
>JAYWFP010000120.1:0-28355 GCA_043778745.1 Chloroflexota bacterium | reverse complement strand
TCGGCGTCTTCGCGGGCGGGTGCACGACGGAGGCGGCCTACGCCGTCACGGACCCGGATGGGGATCTCGGACTCGATGTGTCCGTTGGCCTGGAGTCGCTCGCCGACAAGAGCCTGGTGCGAATCGAGCTCTCCGGACAGACGCCGACCGCGAGCACCGCCGCGCTTGACGAAACCCGGTTCAGCATGCACCCACTCCTCCGCGAATATGCGCTCGAGCGACTCGGCGAGCTCGCCGAGCGAGCGGCGGTCGAGGCACGCTTCGCCGCGGTCTACGCGGCGATCGCGGAGTCGGCCGGGCCCGCGATCCTCACCCAGACCGGCGAAGCCACGATCCACCGACTCGATCGCGAAGACCACAACATGCGGACGGCGATCGACTGGTCCATCGCCAACGATCAGCCCGACATCGGCCTCCGAATCCTCGGCTCGATCTGGCGCTGGTTCCAGCAGCGCGGGCGGCTTCGAGAAGGGCGGGGGTTGCTCGTCACCCTGCTCGGCCACGTGCCGCGCGGCGACGATCGGGTCCGAATCACCGCGTTGTCGGCCGCGGGCGGCCTGGCGTACTGGATGAACGACTTTGCCGGCGCGGGCAGCGCCTATCAGGAGCGCCTGGCCCTCGCCACGACGATCGACGATCCGATTCTCATGGCCGACGCGCACTACGACATCGGGTTCCTGGGCGTCGTGAACAAGGACGCGGCGATGCTCCGCGAGCACGAGCAGATCGCGCTCGACCTGTACACGGCGGCCGGCCAGGACGACGGGGTTGCCCGGGCCCGACAGGCGCTCGTCCTTGCGTTGTTCCTCACTGCTGACTACGAACGCGCGCACGAACTCGAGCTGCAGAACTACGAGGCCTTCGAGCGCGCGGCCTCGCTCCTCCAGGTTGCCGACAGCATGACCCTCCTCGCTGCAATCGCCTTCCGACTCGGTGACGCAGCGACCTCGTGGCAGCGAACGGTCGCCGGACTGAGGTTCTTCGTCAGCGTCGACAGCGCGTCAGGCCTCGCGCGCGGGCTCGGAATGGCGGCCATCCTCCTGCTCACGAACGGAGACCCGGAACTCGGCGCACGCGCCACGGGCGCGACCTATCGGCTCGTCCGGGAGAAGGGGGTCATGCTCGCCCCCGTGGCCGTGCTCCACCTGCCCGACCCAGCGATCCTGTCGGTCGAGAAGTTGGGCGCCGAACGCTCCGAGGGGCTGATGGCGGCCGGCGCCGCCGTCCCGGTCGAGGAGATACTGGCTGAGATCTTCGCCACGGCCTTCGAGCCGGCCGTCCCGGCCCGCGATTGACCAGTGTTTCGCGGAAATCGGGCCGTGGCAGCCCAGACTCTCCACTGAAGTCAGTACGGTACAGCTAGTCGTAGACATAGACGGCTTGGGTTGTCGTACATACGCTGCGCCCGCGCCAGTTGCCTCGCAGATAGTCGGAAATGGTTTCGCCACTTGACGCGAAGACTTTTCCACGGTCGTCGATGATCCGCCAGATTGCGCCGTCGAATCGCGCCGTGAAGCCTTCCGGCCAGAATATCCGAAGCGGGTCACCGGCTGGCCGACGGGCCAGAGTCTCGCCGTTCTTGACGTCAAGCAGGATCCGGCCGTCGAACTCGACGCCGGCGCATCCTTGCAACGGGCCCGTCGTAGGCAACACGAATTCGTTGGCGGACGCAGGCGGTCCGGTGAATACATTCGTCGGCGGTACGCTCGCACAACCGAGAAGCAGGAAGGCAATCCAGATGCTCGATCGGGACCCCGCGATGGTGCCCTTAGCAGGTCGACGCATAGCAGGGTCGCCATCCGCGAGAGATCACCTGCGCCATTGTCCCAAATCCGGTCTTCCACACGTCATGCTCGTCAACATATGAGTAGGAGATGATCCCCCCCCAGTACGTTTACAGATGCTAAGCACCCAAAACGGAAATGCAATCCATGATCTCAATCCGTAAGGACATGATCCCCGCTCGCTCCTGTCCGGCACCCCCTCCCTGTGTCAGAACGCTGTCGCGGTAGGCCCACGACATGCCGTGCCATGCGCTGGTTCGCCGCATCGATAAGAAGCGAGACCCTTGGCGCTCTCTTATTCCGTAGCTCGTCTGCCCTTCGGCGCCTTCCCGCTTCGGGCTCCGAGTCGGCGCCGCCCGGCCGGCCGCGGCAACTTCAGACCAGACTACTACCCCGGCCCGCGATTGACGGGGGTAGTAGATAGGCGAGCCTGGAGTTGCCGATGGCCTGGCGGTTGGGACTTAGGGGACGGCCACGGAGTCCGCAGGGAGCCGAGGATGCGCCACATGCCCTTTGACTTTGTCCGAGACGCTACAAAGACTTTGGAGAGGTCCCGAATTCGAATACGTCCGCCGGGATGGTCCTTCCTGAAGTTACATCAGTGAACTCCGCCCGTGCGTACGCTGCTCCACCAGAACGGGCCTCGAAACGAAGCAGGATTCCCATCAAGCTGTCCAGCAGTAAGTCATACGAGTCAGCGGGCCACACAGGGAAATCATCAGGGTCGATTAGCAAACCAATTAGACGGTGGCAGTTGCGCCCTGCGTGGACGACCATCCCAGCTGGCTCGAGGGTCAGCTTCCCAAGAATGCTGTCCGCGTCAATCATGGCCGCGACGCTGGCGTGCAAAGTCAACGGCGACGTGTCGCCGGCCTCCTGGGTCTCGGCCCCCCGATGGTCGCGACGTTCGACCGCGAAATCCCAGCGCCCACCATTGATCACAAGGACACCGGTTGCCTGTCCCTCGTCCGCCGTGGTCTCGACGCGCCAACGAGTCGGCCGATCGAGCCAAATCCGCGAGGTGATGTTCGGTGGGGTCTCGTCAAACGGGGTCGCGGTCCTTACTCCCTTGGTCATCCCAGCAGATGAGGACCCGACCGTTCCCCTGATCCGGTCCAGGAATCGGAAACGTGCTGGGGTCCGACCCGGGGGCGTAAGTCCGGTCACGCTGCTCGGTGGTCGACTAGCCACCCAGCTCTGCCAGGCCTTAGCAGCCCGAGCGCGGTCCTGCCACACGCGAACGATCCCCTCAACGCTAGTGAGAGTTAGGCGTTGCGCGGCGGCGTCCACTAGAAGTTCGTCACTCGGTTTCATGTTGGCCCGTTGACTTGCTGCCGCGGCCGAGAGTCGACCGCGGCAGGGTACGACCTGACTAGTTGCAGGCTATTGTGGCCGATTCATTGGCAGTGCTCCCCGTATACTTGACGCCATTCACCCCGGTCGCTTCGTGATAGCTCTCAATGCGCCACTTGCGCCCCGAGGTCCCGGCGCACCACTCCCACGGGACTGTCTTGATGCTTGAGGCCCAATTCTCCGTGTACGACTTTAGGTCGACCTCCGTCCACCAGCAGACGAACAAGACACACTCTTGCTTAAGCAGCTTTGCCCGCACGAAGAGGTTCGGCATCAGAACGCTACAGATGGTCCAACCCTCGGCAGCCACGGTACCTGGTACGTGCGTTGAGAGATGTGGCCTGTCGCTCCGGCCGAAGCACCCGTATGGATTGGGCACGAACGACTGAGTCGTTACCCCTGACGCCTGCCCGCCCGACTTGGGAGCGAGTTCCGTTTGGGGCGGTAGTACCTCTACTTCAGCGCTGGGTTGTGGTTGTGCCTTGGGTTTTGGATCGGCCGCTTGAGCACTGGCGGCGAGGGATAGGGACAAGAGTGGGACGACGAGGACAACGAACGACAATCGGCGACGCATCACGTTGGGTAACCCCTCTGGCTAGCGCGGGATTGGAAGATCTGTATGTTGGATGTCGGGTGCACCTCCTTACAAACAAGGGCAACTCCGCAGCAGGCTAGTGATCACCGCTTATCTGCCACTTACGCCGAGATCACTGAGCGCCGCCCACCACATCGGGTGCGGCACCACCGCCCCGGCCCGCACCCGCCGGCAGTAGCCCTCCGACAGGCCCGTCGCGTCGACGATCGTCCGCACCGACACCGTCTGCAGGCGAGGCAGGATCTCCCGAGTGAACGCCGACAGGTCCGCCGGCCACGGGTGGTCTCGCTGCCATTCGCGAGCCGATCGGACGAGGTCTGACGTCCGCTGCCCAACCCGCTGCCGCGATGCGACGCCCATCGTCGGCTGCCAGCCCACGGCTCGCTTCTCCCGGATGGTCGCCGTCCCCGCAGCGACGAACGCCTCGAGGCCAGCCGCCCGTGCTTCCGTCTCACAGGCCGGCGAGCACGTTTGGCGACCCCGAGACGTTGGACCTCCACACGTCGAGCACGCGCTGGCCACGGCCGGCAGCCGGGGCGTGAACTCGCGTCCGTGAACGCCCCGTCCCGCTGATCGGTTCCGCCCGCTAAGCGGTGTCGCTGCCCCACGCCCTGGCCTGCCGCCTGGCTCGAGGAGGCGCGCCACATCCTCGGCAACACGTCCGACCGCCCGCCCCCACTCCGGGGACGTCCGCACCAGCTCGCGGGCCAGTGGCGGGGTGATCCGGCAGACGCCCTGCCGCGTCTCGTAGAAGTCGTCGGCCGCGAACGTCCGCCGCGCGAGCAGCTCGAGGACGTACCGGTCGACCAGCGGCCGGACGGGCTCCATCAGGTCGGTCGCGAGCGAGTCGCGGTTCGGCTGGTCAGCGTGGAGTACGCCCATCCCCGGGTCAAGCCCGACGATCCGGGCGGCGATCGACGCCTCTCCCTCGAGAACCGCGTACAGGTACGAAAGGAGGGAGTTCGCAGGGTTCACCGAGAGCCGCGGGCCACCGGTCAGCGGTGAGGTCCGGCTCCCGAGCGTCCGCCAGTGCCCCGGGACCCGCTCGGCGTCGCGCCGGGCGAACCGGACCGATACGCCCGAGAGGGCCGACCAGTACGCGCCCGCAGCGGTCGCCTCGGCCATCCGGATCTCGTCGCGCGTCACCGCGACGTGGAGACGGGCACTCGCGTCACGGAGCACCGACACCGTCGCGTCCGCGATCTCGCCTGACCCGACCTGGGCGAGGACCTGCGCCTGGGCGCCGACCTTCTCGGCGATGAGCTTGCGTGCGATGTCGACCCCGAGCGCCGTGTCGAGGGCCCGCGCCTGGGCTCGGCGCAGCCCGGGCCGGTCCGTTCCCTGCGGGCCGAAGGCCGCGAGGACCCGGCCGTCGGCGTCGAGCTGGAGGTAGCCGGCGCCCACGTCGGCCAGCCAGCGGAGGGCCTCCAGGCTCACCGAGCCGGTGTGGCCGAGGACCACGATCCTTCTGAGCCGTCCGGTCGCCCGGTGGACGAGGGCCTCGCGCCGCTCCTTGCCGATCCCGTCGGCGACGCGGAGCCGGCCGCGCCAGACGCGGACGTCGAGGCCGTAACCGGAGAGGACGAGGACCCCGCGTGGTGGGGTGAGGTCGGCTGGCCAGGCGGCCAGCGACAAACTAGGCTGGGGCTGCATGCGGACTTACCTCCGTGTGCCATACCCCCGGGCTGTGCAACCAGTCGCGGGGGTCTTTCGATGCCTCAATTATCACGCGTTCGGCAGGCAACTGGCGTGTCAGTTAGCGAAAATCCGGCGCGCCGGCGCTCCGATCGCGTTGGGCGACTTGGGAGTTCCTGCTCCCATCCGCGTGCGTGAGCAAGCCAGAGGGCAACGAGCTCGGTGAGGTCGCGGCAGGCCGCATTCACAACTTCGTCGTCGGTTGGTTCCGTGTGGAGATGGCCGAGTTCCGGGTCGGTGGCGAACCTTCGCCAGTTTCGGGCATAGCTGGCGCGCGCCGATCGGTAGATGCTCCTCGCCTGCTCGAACGCTTCTGCTGGGATCGACGCGGCCTTTCGATCGCGGGCCAGGACGCCAGCCGCCCGGACGAGCAGGTCCACGTGATCGGCATACCCCTCGGGGGTGAGTTGCGGCCCAATCGAACCTCGCGGGCGGCCACTGCCCAACGGATCAAGGGCCTTCCGTGCCGCCGCGCGAAGGGTTGCCCGCGAAACGGTTTCGCCGGATTGCCCGCGGGTGATCGTCTCGCGAAACCCCTGCCGAGCTGAGCGCCCAGCCGCCGGGTGGGCAAGGGCGGTCGTGGTCGCCCGGGCCGCCGCGCGGGTTGCCTTGATCGATGGATGCCGAGCCGCCTCAGCCCATGTCGCGAGGGCTCGCCGTGTCTGCCGCAACGGAACGTAATCGTCACCCCATTGCAGCCAAAGGAAGACCGGCACTTTTGTCAGGGCCGCGATTGGTGCGCCTTCCTCCCGCTTCTGTAGCAGGAGGAGGAAGAGCCGTCGTTGGCTGTCGGGCCAAAGGGTTGGCGCGCCGCCGCGACCGCGCTCGCGGCGACGCGACGGTGGCCTATCGAGGAGCCCGACGTCTCCCCAGTCCCTAATCAATCGAGGAGTGGCGTGGTGTCCTTCGGCCTCAGCCACAGCGCAGAGGGCCTCGGCGTTCCACAACGCGCCTATTTCGTTCACATGCCACCAGATTCGATCCTGAGTCGCGGCGTCCGTGAGCGACTGTGTGACCACAGCAGTCCGGGTCAAATCTCGGACGCACAACGGAGCAGATGCCATGACGACAACCCGACGACCTCGGAAGCCTATCGCAGCCACTTCTTCTCCAGATGACCGTGCTCTCGATGTTCTCGCGCGCATGCGTCGGGACCACCTTTCTCTGAGACGGGCCGCAGCGATCACGCGCACCGACCCGCGCACCGTGCGCCGCCACGCCGGCGTGGCGCTCCGCAAGCATGGAGGCCGATGGGCGGCCACACCGTACGACCGCATCCCCCGGCGGATGACAGCCCTGACCGCGTCTGGACCCCGCGAGGTCACGATCCGCGACTCCCGCACCGCCTCGCTGATCGCTCAGCACACCAACGCTGTTCGAACGTACCTCGAAACGGGGGACGAGCGCCCTCTTCGAAAGCTGCGGCGGAAACGGATCCAGGTCGCCGGTGAGGAGATCGAGCTTGAGATTGACCCCGTCCGGCTCGACCGGCTGGCGGCCGGCGGCGAACTCCACTACGAGCTCTATCGAACCTGACCACGAAAGGATTCCACTATGGCTGACCACGATCTCGACACGCTCGCCCGCGCAGGGCGCCAAAGACGGCAGCTGCCAGCGGAAGCCGCCTGTTCGACCTGCGGCGAATCCCGCCACCTCAAGCGGCTGCCTGACACCCGCGTCCTTTGCTACGCCTGCCGCGTGCGCGAGCGCGGCCGGACCGGGATCGAAGAAGACCACCCGGCGGGCCGGGTCAACCTCGGCGGCGTCGTCATCCGCCTCCGCGCCAACGACCACCGGACGGTGACCGAGCTGCGGACCCAGCTCGGGCTCGACGGCTGGCCTGAGGCTGACGGCGATCCGTTGCTCACGCTCGCGCACCTGCTCGCCGGGATCGCCACCCTCCTGTGGCTGTTCGCCGAGTGGCTCGTTGAGGTCGCCCGCGACGCGGGCGCTCGGCTCGGGCCGCAGGGCTGGGCTGGGGTCCGCCCGGCCCCGGGTGTCCCGTGAGTGGCCGGCGACGGAAGGTCCCGCCGCCCGCGGAGCTCCGGACGCCCATCGCCGTCCGGGCGTATGTCGCCCGAACCCGCCCCCACCATGCCCGGGAGCCTCTCGGGCCACATGAGCTCGCCCTCGTCTTCGACACGGAGACCACGGCGATCCGGCCGGGTGGGGAGCCGTCCACCGCCTGGGACGGTCAGGCCCTCCTCTTCGGCTCGTACCGCGTGTATGGACCCGGGGGCAAGCTGCGCCAGGAGGGTCTCTTCCACGCCGACGACCTGCCGGCGGCGGACCTCGCCACGCTCCGGCGCTACGTCGCGGACCATGCGGCTGACGGCGGTGGCCACCTCCGGCTGCGGAGCCGACGAGCCTTCCTCCGTGAGGTCTTCTGGCCGATCGCGTACAAGGCTCGCGCCCGCGTGATTTGCTACAACCTTCCCTTCGACCTCTCTCGCCTCGCGTTCGCTTGGCGGCCGGCCCGGAACGGCGGCTTCACCCTGCAGCTCTTCGAATCGCTCGATGCCGAGGGCCATGCCTGGCCGGACCAGTACCGCCCTGCGATCAGCATCAAGAGCCTCGGCTCGAAGCGCAACTTCGTGAGCTTCGTCTTGCCGGCGCGCCTGGACCCCTACCTCTTCGAGGGTGGCCACGCGTACCGCGGTAGGTTTCTCGACCTCCACACGCTTGCATACGTGTTCACCGACCACTCGCTCTCGCTCAACGGCGCGGCAGCGGAATTCGGCCTCGAGGCGCGCAAGGACGTGGTCGAGGAGCATGGGGTCATCACGCCTGAGTACATTGACTACAACCGCCAGGACGTCCGTCTCACGTGGGAACTCCACGAGGCGCTCATGGGGGAGTGGGACCGCCACCCGATCGAGCTCGAGCCCGAGCAGGCCTACTCGCCGGCCGCCATCAGCAAGGCGTACCTCCGGGCCGCGGGCGTTACGCCGCCAGTCGAGCGCTCCGATGTCCCGGTCGAGCGCCTCGGCCAGGCGACCACGACGTACTTCGGCGGCCGGACAGAATGCCGGATCCGGTGGGTGCCGCTGCCCGTCCGGTATGTCGACTTCACGAGCATGTATCCGACGGTCTTCGCCCTCCAGGACCTCTGGCCTTGGGTGACCGCGCGGCGCCTCGTCGCCGTTGATGCCACCGAGACCGCCCGCGACCTCCTGGGGTCGCTCACCCGCGAGCGGCTCCATGACCCGAGCGTCTGGCCCCGCCTCGCGGGCGTCTTCTGCCGGGTGCGGCCAACGGGCGAGCTCCTCCCAGCCCGGGCTCGATACGGGAGCGGTGGAGGCGAGCCCGTGGACCCTGACCTCCCGTCCGGCTCGCCGGCCTGGACGATCGGGCTCAACCACCTCGTCACCGACCACGATGTCTGGTTCACGCTGGCGGACCTGATCGCCGCCAAGCTGCTCAGTGGCTCGGTGCCCGAGGTCCTCGAGGCGTTTCGGATCGAGCCGGAGGGCGTCCTCCCGGGCCTGCAGCCGGTCCGGCTCCGCGGCTCGATCCGGGTGGACCCGGCGCGCGACGACCTCTTCCGGGTCGCGACCGAGGAGCGGGCCCGAATCAAGAAGACCGACAAGCGCCTGGCGCAGTTCCTCAAGACGCTCGCCTCAGGCGGGGCCTACGGGATCTTTGCCGAGTTCCGACAGCTCGACCCAGTCCGCGGCGGCAAGGTCGTCGCCGCGCACGGGCTCTGGTCGATGGAGGCCCGGGTATCGACACCGGAGGAGCCCGGCGAGTTCGCCTTCCCGCCCCTCGCCGCGGCGGTGACGGGCGCGGCCCGGCTCCTCCTGGCACTCCTTCAAGCCGACGTCGAGGCCCTCGGCGGCACGTACGTCGCCTGCGACACGGATTCGCTCGTCATCGTCGCGTCCGAGACGGGCGGCCTCCTCGCCTGCCCGGGCGGACCGGAGCGGCTGCCGCACGGGGCCGAGGCCGTCCGCGCACTCTCTTGGGCCGAGGTCACCGACGTCCTCGCCGGGATGGACGCGCTCCTTCCATACCGTACGGACTCGATCCGCTCGCTCGTGAAGCTCGAGGACCAGAACTTCGCCCGCGGCGGTGGACCAGAGGCGCCCGAGGAGCTCTACGCGTTGGCTCTGTCTTCGAAGCGCTACGTCCTGTACAACCGGACCGCGAACGGGATCGACGTGCGGAAGGCGTCGAACCATGGCCTCGGCCTCTACCGCTCGCCGATCGAGCGGCATCCGGACTGGACCGAGGACTGGCCCGAGTGGGCCGACGTCGTCTGGCGCCGGATCATCGCCGAGGCGGAGGGGACGCCGCTGCCACCGCCGCCCGCGTGGTTCTCGCTGCCGGCCGTGAGCCAGCTCCCGATCTCGTCGCCCGTCGTGCTCACGCCGTTCCGGCACTTCAACGAGGGCCGGCCCTTCCGGGACCAGGTCAAGCCGTTCGGGTTCATGCTCACCGGACACGCGGACCCACTGGCCCCGCTCCCCGGAGGTCGTAGCCGCGCGGGCGTGACGCCCGTCGCCCCGTTCACCTCGCGGCCGAGCGAGCTCCTCGACCTACCCTGGCACGACCGCCGCGACGGGTCCCCGCTGGCCGTCACGACCCGGCCCGGGGGCGCGCCGGGCTGCGTCCGCCTCCTGACCTACGGGGACGTCGTCCGCGACTACCGCCTCCACCCGGAGTCGAAGAGCGGCGATCCGCGCGGCGGCCTCGGCCGGCGGGGCACGGTCGGGCTCCTCCCGCGCCTGACTGTTCACGCCATCGGGCTCGCGCTCCATATCGGCAAGGAGAGCAACCGCCTCGAGGAGGTCGAGGACGGCGTGATCACCGATCCCGACGACGTCTACGTGACGTACCGGGACGAGCGGGCGGAGTGGGCGCAGGCGCTGCCGTCGCTCCGGCGGCTGCGGGACGAGAAGGGCTGGCGGCACCTGGCGGAGGCCGCGGGGCTGTCGGAGCGGGCGCTGCGGTACGCGCTCAACGGCGGGATGGTGCCGCATCGGGAGGCGTGGGCGCGACTACTTGGGCTTCTCCAGGGCCATGGATAGGACTACCATCATGGGAAGGATCTGGTTATAATAGAACGCATGTTCGGTATGACGCCTCAGGCGACTCTCGCGGAGCGAGCAGCTGTCCTCGCCCTTGTCGGTGCGACCGAAGGCGAGTGGTATCGCACCTCAGCACTCCTCGAGGATGCCGCAAGCGCCCTCCGGGTGCTTCACCGCGACTGGACTGGGTTCGAACCTTTCGATCTCTCGGCTGCGGAGGCGATGGCCGCGAAGGTCGGCCCAGCCGACCTTCGGCGCTACGAGGATCTCATCGCTCAGAAGGAGCGGCAAGGGATCCACCTCGTCACGGTCCTGGACGACGCGTACCCGACGAACCTGAGGCACATCTACAATCGTCCGCCGTTTCTCTTCGTTAGGGGCGAACTCCGAGCAGCTGACAATCGTGCGGTTGCAGTAGTCGGCACCCGCTCGCCCTCGGACGCTGGCCTGGATCAAGCATCGCGGCTGGCAACCGGCCTTGCCGCACAGGGCGTAACGGTTCTTTCTGGACTCGCGCGCGGGATTGACACGGCGGCACACCACGCCGCGCTCGCCGCCGGCGGTCGCACAGTTGCCGTGATGGGCACTGGGATCGATCGCATCTATCCGTCCGAGAATGCTGAAGTTGCTGAGTCGATCGTCGCCTCGGGTGCGCTAGTTTCGCAATTCTGGCCATCCGCACCTCCGACGAAGTACTCCTTCCCTCTGCGGAACGCTGTCATGAGCGGGATGGCTATCGGGACGGTTGTCATCGAGGCGGGTCCAACTAGCGGAGCCCGGATGCAGGCGCGCCTCGCCCTCGAGCACGGCAAGAAGTTGTTCCTTGTCAGATCCCTGGTGCTACATGAGGAGTGGGCTCGGCGGTACGCCGAGCGGCGAGGAACCTTGGTTATCGATTCCGTCGAAGAGATCCTCGACGACCTCATTGAGTTGGCCCGTCCGCCGGTGCAACTCACCCTGGGATAGCAGGGGCTGTGCCTACGGTCGCAGAGCTCACCGACCCCCTCCTCGGAACCTATACACAGGTTCTACCAGTCGGCCCAGGGGTCTGCAACGTGTGCCACGGGGCCCCCGGCAGCGGGTATGCCCGCTGCTTCAGCTGCACGCAGTCCACTCGACAGGTCTCGCGGCCGATTGAGCTGGTGGTCCCGGTGTCGTTGACAGCGCTTCTCGGCCAACTCCACCACTCGCTGCGGAGCTACAAGCAACCTTCCTACCCTCACCAGGTGCGAGCGAAGTTCGGAATCCAGGTGGGCGCGCTTCTCGCTCGATTCCTCGCAACACATGGGGACTGCATACGACGGGCTTCTGGCAGCGACTGGGATTGCATCACAATTGTCCCTTCCAGTCAGGGGCGGGCGGGAGCACATCCCCTCGAGGACGCTCTCCTGCTGTTTCCCTCCTTGGGGGCGCAGTACCTGGCGCTGCTTACTCCCGGTGATCCCGGAGCCGATCACAATCGAGCCTCGGACATGGCGTACCTAGCCAAACCTGAGGCTGACGGCCTTCGAGTCTTGCTCGTCGACGACACCTTTACCTCAGGCGCACGAATGCAGAGCGCCGCCTCGGCACTTCAGCTCTCCGGAGCCTCTGTCGTTGCCGCAGTTCCAGTGGGACGGGTCGTCAATCCCGGTTTCAACACCGAGAGTGCCGCGTTGCTCGCCGCTGCCCGCACCAGACCATTCGACTTCGGCGTGTGCTGCCTCCACGAGTGAGCGCTCGATTCCAATCGGCCGTGCGCCCGCTACACTCGGCAACGTCTTCTAGCCCCGCTCCGAGGCCGCCTTGGCGGACGACCTGCTGTCGTTGCGCGAGGCGGCGGCTTGCTCCGGGCTGAGCGCCTCGCACCTCCGACTCCTTGCACGAGTCGGCAGGCTCAAGGCGCACAAGCTCGGCCGCGACTGGTTCACGACCGAGGCCGCCGTCGACGCGTATCTGGCCGACGAGGCGCTCCGCGCGAACGACCCGCGCAAGCGCCAGAGGGGCACCTAGACAACCGTAATCGCTAGGGCGTACGGTTCACGGCGTGGACCGAGGCTTGCCGTTCCTGCACGAGATCGCGACTGACTGCCAGCGTTGCCCCCTCGCCAAGCGACGGACGCACGTCGTCTTCGGGGAAGGTCCGTCGGACGCGCGGTTGATGGTCATTGGCGAAGCACCGGGCGCTGAAGAGGACCTGGCCGGCCGCCCGTTTGTCGGCGATGCCGGACGCGCCCTGAACGCACTCCTCCAAGAGGCCGGTCTCGATCGCAGTGCGGTGTTCGTGACGAACACCTCCATGTGCCGGCCGAGGGCACGCCCAGCCCCCACAGCAGAGGAGGTGGAGGCGTGTGCGCCGTACCTCGACCTCGCGCTCGCGGTCGTCAGGCCGGCCGTCATCGTCGCCCTCGGCGCGGTCGCGGCGCGGCGAGTCCTCGGAATCCATGCCCCACTCGAGAGCCTCCGCGGCCGAGCCCACGACCTCGGCGGCGCTCGGGTCTTTCCAACCTGGCACCCGTCGGGCTGGAACCGCGCACCGGGGCGACGCGCGGAAGCGCTGGACGACCTAAGGCAGGCGCGAGCCGCACTGATGGGGGAGCACCACTAGGGCTTGCCTTTTGCCGAGCCATCGGGCTCCCGCTGCACATCGGCAAGGAGAGCAACCGCCTCGAGGAGGTCGAGGACGGGGTGATCACGGACCCCGACGACGTCTACGTGACGTACCGGGACGAGCGCCGCGAGTGGGAGCTGCGCCTGCCGGCCCTGCGCCAGCTCCGACAGGAGAAGGGTTGGCGGGTCCTGGCAGAGGCGTCGGGACTGTCCGAGAGGGCGATCCGCTACGCGCTCAACGGCGGGATGGTGCCGCACGGGGAGGCGCGGCGGATCCTGCTTGACCTCCTTCGGTAGATCCCGAGGCCTCTCGTCAGCGGAGGAGGACGACCAACTGGTACGCACAACCAACGAAGCCTGGATTGAGTCCGCATCGAAGAGCGGAAGCTGTAAAGTGGCATCTCGCTCTGGGACCCGGCCCGACGTCAAGCAGGGATGTCCGGCGTCGGAACCACTTTCAGCCACTCGAGCTTGCCCTTTAGAAAGTCCAAATCCTCGAATGAGACCCATGTGCCGCTCGACCCATGTGCGGTGAACTGTCGGATCCGGTTGACCTCCTCCATCCACTCCGAGCGAACGGACTTGCTCTGCGTCTGTTTACCAGGGGCCAGGAGATCCCCAAAGAGTCCCCAATTGTCCTCGACAATGGATCGGTAATGGATGAAGTTCAGGTAGTTCTCTCGCGCGCCGCGACTGTTCTGGTCGTCGTTCTGAATCTTGGACGCATCCGCTCGGACACCCTTCGGGACGCCCTGATACCACCAGGTGTCGCCATCACCCCATCTAGCTTTCAAGCCTGCGATGGTGATCCGACAGATCTGACGCTCCATTTCGTTAATTACGGAGATCGCCGTGTCATTGGTGCGCGCCTGCTCCCGCTCGAGGAACTCGGTTAGTCCGGCAGGATCGAAGTCCGCGAATCGGGACCGAAGATAGGCCTGAGCGTGCCGCGTTCCGGCTGCGTGACCCTGATTGCCTCGAAGCCCACGAAAGTCGCGTCTCTCCTCATCGGACATCTCACCGAAGTAGTCGGCCAAGGCCTGGGCCCACATGTCGGTAACTGCGACGCTCTCCTGCAGCGATAAGTTGTGGAACGGAACTTGTCGATCCCTGAGGTGGTCGATGACGCTTCGAAGGACATCGATCACGATGCTGACGCCGTCGTTCATCGCCAAACCGCCGCCCGGGCCCTGCCCAGCGTCCCACCATTCCGGAACGCGGTCACGGAGCCTGCCGAACCAGGAGTTCAGGAGCGTCACGCAACGCTTCACCATGCGTTCGTCCGTCAGATCCCAGAACGGCCCGGCTCCGAAGACCTGATTCCCCTTGATCTCGGACCAGAAGAAGCCGGGCTTTTGAAGCGTGGTGAAGATACTGGTGAGGGAAATGCACCGGAGATCGGTCTTTTCAGCAGACGAGAGTTGGACCCTATCGAAGAAAGGAGAGTCGGCGTCATCACTTAGCATTTGGATGGCCGTGGAGATTACGGCCTTGATGCGTTCTCGCGGATCGTCCGCTTCCCGGTGCAGGTCCGGGTAGAGCTCCTGGATCAAGCTCTGCTTGACGCTCTTCTGTTCATGGTTGATCTCCGCGAACAGCTTCTGCTGAGTGCGCGCCGGCAAGTCCACGAAAGCCAGCACCGTAAGTCGCCCCTTCGCCGCAGCCTCCTTGCCGGCAAAGGAATAGGCGTATAAGCGATGCTGACCATCAATGATCCAGGCCGACTTATATGCCGGGGTTATGGTCAGCCAACCGAATGTGGCCGCATCCGATCCGGCTTCCTGATGACCTCGCGAGAAGAGAACGTCCTGCCGCTTGCCACGCTGCAGGTTGATGACGATGTTCGTTGGAAACATCGCATCGGGGCCCGAGCCAATGTACACAGCGATCTTCTTGAGACGAGCACGGGTGAGCATTCGCTGATACGTGCCGACGTCCGATCGCCGGCCGGTTCTTCGCGCAACGTAGGCGACCTTCAATAGGTATTCGGGCGCCACGGCAAAGGTGTAGCAGGTGTGTCCACCCATCTTTGTTTGCACCGCCGGCACCGTGATCTTGAGCCCCGGGATGGGCTTGCCAGGCAGGAGCTCGGACAGGAATTGGTAGCGCGCGGCGGGGCCAAGGTGGTAGACGAGCGACTCGAAGTACTCGAGATCCTGTTCGTCCAGCAAAACGACGCCCTGTTGCTTGGCGCGCTCGCGATCATTCATCGAGAGGATCGCCTTGCTCGTCCACATCACCAAAACGATCGATCGCTTTGCTGTCGAAGCGCGCGGTGGGTTCAGCGCCTGATTCAGGGGCGCCCGCACCGCGCTGTGCTTCGCGAGCTCCTCTTGAAAGCCCGATCGCCTTGCCCGGTTGTCAGAAGACTTGCACTCAATTGCCAGTGACATCTCTTCGTCGATCGCGAGGACGTCAACTTGGGTGGTGACCTTCCGATCCGCGCCCGGATTGACTGTGACCAGGCCTCCCCCTGGGCCCGACAAATACGGAAACTCCATCTTCCAAAGGACAGACCACACTCGGTCCTCTAGCAACGCGTCGTGTGTCTTGGCCCGCGTGATCGCTAGCGTTCGCTTGTTTCTCCGCGCGACGGTCCAGCCTTTGGCTTCGTGCTCGGGAAAGTCCGACGGCTTGACCGTGATCGTGTCAAAGGTCCTTGCTTTCAGTCGGGCGGTCCCGCCCAACTCTGCCCGGGTGAGAACGTTCGCCAGATGAGGATGGTCAAACATTGGTAAAGATGAGTTCGTGCGTTACGAGCCGGCGCGCTGGATCTGCGGCAATCCGCGATTGGCGTGAGACAGGTATGGTCCGGAAACCCGAGTAGAGTTCGCGAATGGAGTTGTGGGCCGCGTTGGAAACGATGACCCGGCAACCCTTATGGTCGAGCTCTGCCGCGATCGCAGCAAGTCGCTGTTGGTCTTTCCACGAGAAGATGCTCTCGTTATAGCGAAGAAATCCGTTGTTGCCATGAGCCACCGTATAGGGCGGATCGAGATAGACGAGGTCCCCCCCCACGGCGACCTCGAGCGCCTCCTCGAAGTCGGCAGCCCGGATCTCCGCTCCCTTAAGCGCGGCGGCGTACGGGCGGAGTCCTCCTTCCGTCCCGAGAGACGGGTACATCCGACCACCGTATGGCACGTTAAATTCTCCTTGCCTATTCACTCGATATATGCCGTTGAAGGCCATCGTCGTTAGATACACGAACCGGGCGGCTCGTTCGGTCGCTGTAGCCGGGTGTGAGCCACGGACCCTGTAGTAGCCATCACGATCCCGTGGATACGAGCGAAGGTGATCTTCAACGTCGGAGGATGCGTCCCGAATCGTGCAGTACGCATCCATCAACTCGGAGTTCGCATCTGACAGGACAGCCGAAGCGGGTCTGAATGCAAAGAAGAGTGCGCCGCCCCCAAAGAACGGCTCGTGGTACGTGCCGATGGGATCTGGCAGAAGACCCATGAGCTCGGGCACGAGCCACCGCTTGCCGCCAGGCCAGCGGAAGAGCGGCTCGAGGGGCTGAAGTTCTTGGCGTACAGGGGCCATCCCCACTCCCTCGCACGGCATTCGGCGGCGCCCACTCAGAGGCTCCCAATCTGCCTCGAGTCTAGCCGACGCAAACCTTCCGTTCACACCGAACTCCGTTCTCGAGTTCTGGGCGGCGAAACGCGACTCAGCGAACGCGCTCGCTTGGGATCGTCTCGTCGGACGAAGGCCTCAACACGGATGTGAAGGGGCCCCAAGCCCTCGCGAGATTGTGGGCCTGAGCTCGCAGGCCATTCGAAGAGCCTGTTCGCACGGTTGCGCAAGCGCGGATCAGCGTGGCGCAGCGAGACCGGCAGCGGCAGGAGAACGCGTGGAACGCGGCGCACCCGGAACGGGCGGAGCCGGAGGTGTACCGACGGGAGATCCTGCCGGGGCTTCAGGGCGTGCCCCTGAGCGCGATGGCGCGACGGACGGGGCTGTCGGTGGCCTACTGCGCACGGATCCGGCGGGGCGAGGAGGTGCCGCACGCGCGGTGGTGGGAGGCTTTTCGTACAGCGATACTGGATCGCCCTCGCCGTGACGCTCCGCGGGGTTAGAACCCAAACCCCATCTCATCGGCCCATTGGGGTATCGCATAGACGCCTGGTGCGCCTTTGCCGCAGCCCACCCCCCAACTGACGATCCCGATCAGCGGTCCGGTCGCGACGTCATTCCCCAAAACGAGTGGGCCTCCGCTATCTCCCAAGCATGTGTCAATCTTGGGCTCAGCGCGGGGCACAGCGCAGAGCATGGTGACGCTGTTGAAACTGTGACCGACGGCGCCAGCCAATTCCGCCGCGCAGGCGGAGGGGGCCACAACGCGGAGGGGCACAAGGGTTGGACGGCACGTCGGCACGCCCTGCAGAGAGGCCGTACCCCAACCTAGCGCAAACGCATCCTCCCCCCCAACAAGGGGCAAGGTCCCAATCGTTCGCGGAGCCTGAGACGCGGGAGCTACAAGCTCAAGCAGGGCTACGTCATAGCTGCCAGACACGCGGTCATATCGGGGATCGATTCGAAGTCGGGTCACTGCATTCCTGGTCCCGTCGATTGGACCCGTCCTACATAGATTGGATGCCCCAATCACCACATTAATGCGCGATGATGGCCGCGAATCGACGCAATGCGCGGCGGTGATGACCAAAGCAGGTTCGACAAGCGTGCCAGCACAGTATTGACCACTAAAGACGTCGTCCGCGGGCGCGGAGGAATTGATTATTGCGACGAGACTCGGGACGGAGCCAACCTCGTGACGGATGCCGGAAAGGTCGCTCGGCGGCGCACTGCCGACAACGAGGACGATCAGGCCCAGGACTAGGACGGTCCTAGTCCTGGGCGTTCGTTGTCTCAAGGGAATCGGGCAGAACGATCTCAAACTGCGTCGAGCCAAGCCGGTATCGGACCCGAATCCCATGGATCACACCGGTGTCATACCCGGACTTGAGAAAGACGCCAAAGAGGACTTGCACGTCCCGGGCGGCTGTCGAGCCAACACCTGGAAGTCGGGTTCCTTGAACTGGTCCCGTCGTCGTACCATCGGGCGGAAAGCCAAGCGCTGTTCCAGTGGCGTGACCGTCGAGGTCGGGCCAACCGACGAGTATCCCGCTGATGCCCATTCCTGGGCTCGGATCTTCGGCATGGACCGACTCAAGGATGAGATCAGCCGTCAGCGCATTTCGAGGAAGTACGGTTCCCCAGGTGGCGACCTGTCCAGATGCAAGGGGCAGTGTCACCTTGAAGTTGGAGCCTGGCTGGAGCGGCCCGGTTGGCAGCGGGATCGTGCCGCCAACGAGACCACCTGCACCTGAAGCGAGGATGAGCGAGCCGAGCGCAGCGACGAGGATTCCGAGGCCCACGGCGCTTTGGCGATCGACAGGCGACATCCGATGAACGCCTACTTGGCTACCACACGATTTGCGGTTGGCGGGAAGTTGTTGGTCCCACAGAGCGAACCGGCGGTGACATAGGTCCATGACAACTTGACGGTCGTCGAGAACCCCGAACGGGTCGAGAGGTCGACACCAATTTGCGACCCCATGCTCATTCCGTTTGAGAACGTGACGGCCGTCGCGGTGTCCGTCTCCGCTCCGGTACCCGCAAGGTATGTCGTGCACATCGTTGCCGTCGGTGCTGAGGGAGTGTTGTAATTGTTCGTGCCACCAACAAACTGATTCACTCTAGTCTGATAGGTGATGCCACACGGCCCAAACTCCGTAAAGCAACTCTCCCTGTACTTACCGTATTGGAACTTCGTTTGGAGGACTTTCAACGAATTGATCCCGTACGAGCCGAAATTCTGCGTGGAATTGATGGCCCAGCTGACCGTGCCGGAACTCGACCAACTCCCGAAGGCCCCGGTCGCCGACACGCCGATCCCAAGCGTGGTGGAGGCTTGCACCTGGTACCGGAACGTTCCTGTCGCGTGCGGTCCGGTATATAGCTCACCAACCACATCCCACTGTGGGACATAGTTCAACACGAGCGTCTCCGTCCACCACTTGTCCACGGTGGGGGCAAGAACGGACTGGGACCCTTGGGCAGGCGGAGTGGCTCCAGCGCGTGCATCAATGACCACGTTCGATGGGTCGGAAGAGACCCTCCCCTGACTGTCACGCTGCACGGGTAACCCGTAGGTGGTCATACCCGCGGCCGATGTGACCCTTATGTCCAAGTTCGCACGACCGTCTGATTCTAGGAACTCGTCCATATTGGCCTTCGGGTCAATGCGAAGGTCAAAGCTCCCGTCACTGCCAACAAGCGCCTTCCCCACGGGAACAAGTTTGAACGAGTCGCCGGGGACCATGGAGGACAGGACGTCCTGTCGAGGCCATGCAAGGAGGACGACCTGACTCCCGGAAACGGCGGCGACACCGATGACTCGGCCGCTGGCAACGACTGATCCCGTCAGCGTCGAACTATCTGCTACGTCGGGGCCCCAGTCAGGCGACGCGGCCTCCACCGCGAGAGGCGAAGACGCTAGAACCAATGCCACGACCCCTAACGCGACGACGCGAAGGCGCGAAACGCGAAGCCCCATGATCCCCCCCGGACGCGCCTCCTCCGGGTTATCCGGTCGGCTTGGCTGGCGCGGTGAGGAGAGCATAACTGGTCACATAGGATTGTCCAGCTGTACTTCTTGGGTTGATCACCAGACACAAAGGGGGGGGCGGAATGCCCGATGCAGGAACGCCCGCGCGGCAACTTCCAGACCGTCTATCTACTACCCCGGCCCGCGATTGACGCCTCGCCGACGCACGACCTAGACTAATCCCGACCTGAAAGGTCGGATATAGCCGGTGCAACAAGCGCCCCGCTCCCGACCCGAGGTCACGAGGATCACCCTGAGCACTCGACCCGCATTCCATGGCTCCGGCGCCGTGTCCTTCAGCACGAAGGGCGAGTACGGCGTGCGGCTCATGGTCCAGCTCGGGCGGCATTTCGGAACCGGGCCGGCCAGCCTTGCCGAGATCGCAGCCGAGGAGGACCTCCCGCGCGCCTACCTCGAGCAGCTCGCCATGGGCCTTCGTGACGCTGGTCTCGTCGTCTCGACGCGCGGCGCCCACGGCGGCTATGAACTCGGGCGCCCACCTTCCGACATCCGCATGAGCGAGGTCCTGCGGGCGCTCGAGGGCCCCATCGCGCCGATGATCTGCGCCTCTGATGACCCGGAGCACGCCACGCTCTGCGATCGAGCCTCGAACTGCACCGTGAACATCCTCTGGGTCCGTGTGCGAGACGCCATCACCGGCGCCCTCGAGGGCATGACCCTCGCCGACCTCGTGCCGCTTCGATTGCCGCCGATGAACCTCGAAACACCGACCCGCAAGACCCTGCAAGGAGCCGTGACCCGCTCGTGAGCACCGACACCAACGACCGAACCCTTCGCATCCGCGGCCTTCGCGTCGCGCCGCTGGCCGCGCCGGATACGGGAATCCTCCAGGGCATCGACCTCGAAGTCGGTCCCGGCGAGGTTCACGCGATCATGGGCCCCAACGGCTCGGGCAAGACGACCCTCGCCTATGCCCTGATGGGCCACCCGGCCTACATCATCACCGGCGGCGAAGTTACGTGGATGGGGCGGGACATCCTCAAGCTGTCCCCGGACAAGCGGAGCCGCCTCGGCATGTTCCTCGCGTTTCAGTACCCGACAGCCGTCCCCGGCCTGAGCGTGGCCAGCTTCATCCGGAGCGCGCTCAACGCCAAGCTCCAGGGGATCGACAAGAACCCGGACATCGACCCGACGGATGCGATCAAGGGCGGCGTGTCCATGCTCGAATTCCGACGCAAGATGCGCGAGAAGCTCGCCCTCCTGAAGATGGACGAGGCCTTCGTTTCCCGCTACGTCAACGACGGCTTCTCGGGTGGCGAGAAGAAGCGCCTCGAGATGCTCCAGATGGCGATGCTCGAGCCCCAGCTCGCGATCCTCGATGAGACAGACTCGGGCCTCGACATCGATGCCCTCCGAATCGTCGCCGAAGGCGTCAACGCCATGCTCAACCCGGACCTCGGGATCCTCCTGATCACCCACTACCAGCGGTTGCTGAACCACATCAAGCCGGACTTCGTGCACGTCCTCGCCCAGGGCCGCATCGTGAAGTCCGGCGGGCGCGACCTCGCTCTTCGTCTCGAGGACGAGGGCTACGGCCCGATCCTCCGCGAGGCCGGGCTCGATATCGATGTCACCGACGATGCCCTCCGGCTCGAAGAGCCGGCCGTGCTGGCTCACTGACCGGCGGACCGACGATGACCCTGTCGACCAATCCCGTGCCCGGAGCCGCAGCCGATCCCGCGGCCGGATCTGCAGCCGACCCGCGGATCCGTGATGGCCGCCTCGTCCCCGAGATGATCCGCGCTGACTTCCCGATTCTCGGGACGACCACCTCGCACGGGAAGCCGCTTGTCTACCTCGATTCGGCGTCCACGAGCCAGAAGCCGCAGGTCGTGATCGACGCGATGGACACCTACTACCGCGAATACAACGCCAACGTACACCGCGGGATCTACGAGATCGGCGAGCGCTCCACAGCGGCGTACGAAGCGGCCCGAACGAGCGTCGCAAGGTTCATCAATGCCCCGGATCGGCACGAGGTCGTGTTCACCCGCAACGCGACCGAGGCGATCAACCTCGTGGCGTACTCGTGGGGTCGCAGGAACATCCATCGTGGCGATGTCATCGTCCTGACCGAGATGGAGCATCACGCCAACCTCGTTCCGTGGCAGCTCCTGGTCCAGGAGAAGGACGCCGATCTCGAGTTCATCCCCATCACCGACGACGGCCTGCTCCGCCTCGACGTGTTCGAAGTCCTCCTCAAGCTCAAGCCGAAGCTCGTCGCGTTCACCCACGTCAGCAACACGCTCGGCACGATCAATCCGGTTGTCGAGATGACCCGGTTGGCCCACGCCGCCGGCGCGCTCGTGCTGGTCGACGGCGCCCAGGCCGTGCCCCACGTGCCGGTCGATGTCCAGGCCATCGACGCCGATTTCTACGTCTTCTCCGGGCACAAGATGCTGGGCCCCACGGGCTCCGGAGCGCTGTGGGCCCGGCGCGACCTCCTGGAGGCGATGCCCCCGTTCCTGTCGGGTGGCGAGATGATCCGCGAGGTGCATCTGCGCCGGTCCGAGTTCAACGAGATTCCCTGGAAGTTCGAGGCCGGCACCCCGGACATCGCGGCCGAGATCGGCCTCGGGGTAGCTGCCGAGTACCTGGCCGCGCTCGGGATGGGCCGCGTCCGAGAGCACGAGCGCGAGCTCGTCGGCTACGCGCTGGTCCAGCTCATGACGAAGCATCCGGACGTGGCGCTCTACGGGCCGCTCGATGCCGGGCTCCGGGGCGGGGTCATCCCGTTCAACATCCCGGGCATCCACCCGCACGACGTGGCCCAGGTGCTGGACCGAACCGGCGTCGCCGTGCGTGCCGGTCACCACTGCACCATGCCGCTCCACGAACGACTTGACCTGCCGGCCACCGCCCGTGCCAGCTTCAACGTCTACACGACCCGCGCCGACATCGATGCCCTCATCGCCGGCATCACCGAGGTCAAGCGGGTCTTCGGCGTCTAGGGATACCCGAGCGCTACCGGGCTCGGCTCCGGGGCCATGAGCCGGCGGGCGAGGCAACATGCGCCCGACACGCGACAGGAGCCCTGACCAGCGGTGTCGCCCGACCATTGGCACTGCGGCTGCTCCGGCGCCGCTCGGTCAATCTCATACACCGGGCGTATGAAACGTGATCGCTCTTACGTGGGGCGTATGAAGGCGACGCGAATCGTCGGAATCGACCCTGAATCGAGGCGCAGGAGGCGGCATCGGCCAACGATTCGGAGCAGATTTGCCGCTCGCATACGCCGGGGGTATGAAACGCGCAAGGCACCATGTGCTGAGGCGCCGCGCCAGTCGTCTTCATACGTGGGGCGTAAGGCGACCTCGGGTGCGGGCCTCCTGACCCGGACCAGATGGCACCCGCCCGCCCCCGGGCCCGTTGACATACCCGACTCCGCTGGTCGGGATTGAGCCTTCGCGCTACACTCCGAGATCGACATGGACGATCTCTACCGCGACTACATCCTCGAGCACTACCGGAGGCCCCATAACTTCGGGGTGCTGGAGCATGCGAACGCGTCCCACGAGGGAGCCAATCCCCTGTGTGGCGATCGGATCACGCTCCAGCTGCGCCTCGCCGACGGCAAGGTCGCGGGTGTCGGATTCACCGGCCGCGGCTGCGCGATCAGTCAGGCGTCGGCGTCACTCCTGACCGACGAGATCAAGGGCAAGCCGGTCGCCGATGCGGCCGCGATGCGGTCCCAGGATGTCCTCGATCTCCTGGGGATCGACATTTCGCCGGCGCGCCTCAAGTGCGCCCTGCTCAGCCTTGAAACCATGCAACTGGCCATCGCGGACGCCGGCAAGTCTCGCGCTGCAACGACCCCTGGCGCCGGCAAGTCCGGCGCGTCGATGGTCGTTGACGCACCTCTGGCGGCCAACGCGGAGCAATCCGCAGGGAGTAAGCCAGCATGACCGCGCGACAGTACGGCGGCATGCCGGGCATGGGCCGCTGCAGGTGTCCGCAGCCGGCCTGATTGCCGGCTGTCCCGCGCCCGCGTCCCGCGCGCGGACCGCGCCCCTGCCCGCCCCGGCGACTCGCCACGGCGCGCCCATCTCATGCAATGACACCAGGAGCACCACTTCCATGACCCTCCGATTGGGCGATGTCGCCCCCGATTTCACCGCTGAATCCACCCAGGGCGAGATCCGCTTCCATGACTGGATCGGCGACGACTGGGCCATCCTGTTCAGCCATCCCAAGGACTTCACCCCGGTCTGCACGACCGAACTGGGTGCCGTAGCCAAGCTCAAGGGTGAGTTCGACAAGCGCGGCGTCAAGATCCTCGGCCTGAGCGTCGACGGCGTGGAGGATCACGAGGGCTGGTCCCGCGATATCGAGGCGACGCAGGGCGTGGCGCTCAACTTCCCGCTGATCGCGGACAAGAGCCGGGCCGTTGCCGAGGCCTACGACATGATTCACCCGAATGCCGAGGCAACCCAGACCGTCCGGTCCGTGTTCGTCATCGACAACGCGAAGAAGGTCCGGCTGTCGCTGACCTACCCGGCCAGCACCGGCCGCAACTTCGACGAGATCCTCCGGGTCGTCGATTCGCTCAAGCTCACATCGACCAATTCCGTGGCCACGCCCGCAAACTGGCAACACGGGGACGACGTGATCATCCTTGCCTCGCTCAGCGACGAGCAGGCACGAGAGAAGTTCCCGGACGGGTGGCGGGCGGAGCGGCCCTACCTCCGCTACGTCCCCGATCCGTCGAAGTAGACCGGAAGGACGACATGACCAAGTCATACGCCGACCTCCTGCGCGAGGCGAAGGCCTCGATCAGCGAGGTCAACCCCGCGGAGGCGGACCGCCTTCGCGCCGAGGGCGTGACGTTCATCGACGTCCGCGAGGCCTCGGAGTGGGAGCAGGGATTCATTCCCGGCGCTCTCCACATCAGCCGTTCGTACCTCGAGCAGCAGGTCGAGGCGGCCGTCCCGGATCGGGACTCGCCCGTCGTCCTGTATTGCGCCGGCGGCGTCCGCTCCGCGTTCGCCGCCCAGACGCTCCAGCAGCTCGGCTACGCCAATCCCATCTCGATGTCGGGAGGCTTCCAGTCCTGGAAGTCGGCCGGGCTCCCGTGGCAGGCCCCGGTGGTCCTCTCGAAGGCCCAGCAGCAGCGCTACAGCCGCCACCTGCTGATCCCCGAAGTCGGCACGGCCGGTCAGTCGAAGCTCCTCGAATCGAAGGTCCTCCTGGTCGGGGCGGGCGGGCTCGGCAGCCCGGCCGCGCTCTACCTGGCCGCAGCCGGCGTCGGCACGATCGGGATCATCGATTTCGATGTGGTCGATGTCTCGAACCTCCAGCGCCAGATCCTGCACACGACGGATCGCGTTGGCGAAAAGAAGGTCGAGAGCGCCCGCAAGACCATCCAGGCGCTCAACCCCGATGTCACGGTCATCCCGCACGAGGAGATGCTCATCGGAAGCAACGTCGAGCGGATCATCTCCGGCTACGACGCGATTCTCGACGGGACGGACACCTTCGAAACCCGATACCTCCTGAACGACGCTGCGGTAGCGGCCGGGATCCCCGTGGTTCACGCCTCGGTCTTCCGGTTCGAGGGCCAGCTGACGACGTTCATCCCGTATGAGGGCCCGTGCTATCGGTGCCTCTACCCGACCCCGCCGCCCCCCGAGCTTGCGCCGGGCTGCTCCGTGGCCGGCGTCCTGGGCGTGGTGCCCGGGATCATGGGCCTGCTCCAGGCCAACGAGGTCCTCAAGATCCTCCTCGGGATCGGCACGACCCTCGCCGGTCGGCTCCTCCTCTTCGATGCTCTCGAGACGGAGTTCACCGAGCTCACCCTCCGCCGTGATCCCGCCTGCCCGGTCTGCTCGGACGAGGCCCGCACAGCACGCGAGCGGGGCGACGCCCCGACCCTGTCGGCATTCCCGACCGATGCCCCCTTCGTTCTCGGTGGTGCCGGGTTCGGTGGGTCCTTCGGCACCACTCCAGAGGCACACGCATGAGTACGGTGTTCATTCCCACGGTGCTGCGGCCTTCGGTCGCCGGTGCCAAGTCGCTCGAACTTGCCGGCGCGACTGTCGGCGAACTGGTCCATGCCCTCCTCGAGCGGCACCCGGGCCTCGGGGGCCAGTTGTTGACCCCGGACGGCGATCTCAACCGGTTCGTCAACGTCTACGTCAATGGCCAGGATGTCCGCTATCTCGACGGACTCGCGACGCCGGTCGCGGATCGCGACGAGGTGCGACTCCTGCCGGCGATGGCGGGCGGCTGACGATGGCGGCGCTGCGAGCGCCGGGGACGTCGAACCGGGAAGAGCCCAGCTCGGAGCAGCCCCGCTCGGAGCAGCCCCGCTCTGAGCGAGCCCGGCCTGCGGCGCAGCCCAGCTCGGACCAGCCCAGCTCAGAGCAGCCCCGCTCTGAGCGAGCCCGGCCCGCGGCATCGCACGAACAGGCCCATACGGACCTGGCACCGCACGGCGGTCGGTACGAGAGCATCCTCGATGCGATCGGACACACGCCGCTCGTCGCTATTCCCTCGATGTCACCCAATCCTGACGTCCGGATCTACGCCAAGCTCGAGTTCCTGAACCCGAGCGGTTCGATCAAGGACCGCCCGGCGCGGGCACTCATCGAGGACCTCGAGGTGCGCGCGGCCCTGGGACCCGACTCGATCATCCTCGAGCCGACCTCGGGCAACACCGGAATCGCGCTGGCGATGATCGCGCGTCGCAAGGGCTATCGGGTCGCCCTCGTCATGCCCGACAACGTGACCCCTGAGCGGCGCCAGATGGCCGCTCTGTTCGGGGCCGAGGTCATCGACTCGCCCGGTCGCCTCGGGTCGAATGGCGCGATCGCCCTGGCCAAGGAACTCGTTGCCCGTGACCCGCGGTTCGTGATGCCCTACCAGTACGGCAACGAGGCCAATCCGCGAGCGCACGAGGAGACCACGGCCCCCGAGATCCTGGCCGATTGCCCCGAGGTCGATGCCGTGGTGGCGGGGCTCGGGACCGGCGGAACGCTTATGGGCGTGGCGCGTTTCTTCGGCCGGGCCAAGCCGGATGTCCGGATCATCGCCGCCGAGCCCCTCCCGGGCGAGGCCGTCCAGGGCCTCCGTTCGCTCGACGAGGGTTTCGTGCCCGAGATCCTCGATCCGTCGTTGCTCGACGCCAAGTACCTCGTCTCGAATCGCGACGCGATTGCCGCCGTCCGCGATCTCATCGCGCAGGAGGGGATCTTCGCCGGCCCCTCGTCGGGCGCCGTGCTGGTCGCGGCCGCGCGCGTCGCACGGGACATGCGGGCGGGAACGATCGTGGCGATCCTCCCGGATGGCGGCTGGAAGTACCTCTCGGTCGGGACCTATGCTCGCGACCTCGACGACATGGAGTCGGACCTCGAGGGCGGCGTCAACTGGTGGTGAGCGATCCTCGGGGACCGGGCGCGCGCGAGGACGGGCCATTGACGCCAGATTGACCAATGACTATAGTCACTGGTCAGAACGAGGTGTCAAGTGCCGGAACGAACCATCATGGCCAGCCGATTCAAGGCGGAGTGCCTGGCCATCCTTGACCAGGTCGATGAGATGAAGATCTCGGTCACCGTGACGAAGCATGGACGCCCCGTTGCCAGGCTTGTACCCCTCGAATCCAGAGATGATCAGGCCGCACCGGCCGTTCGCCTGATCGCCGAAGACGATGCCGCCTACTACGCCACGGGCGAGGCGTGGTCCGCGGAGCCCGAACGTTCGTGACGGTCCTGGTTGATACCCACGCCCTGCTGTGGTGGAGGGCCGGCGGCGATCGCCTCTCGGGGCCCGCGGCCGACGCAATCTCTGCTGCTGACCGGGTTCTGGTGAGTCCGCTGAGCTGCTGGGAGATCACGACGCTCGAGCGGCAGGGCAAGATCGCGCTCGACCGGGATCCGTTGATCTGGATCCAGGCCCTTTTCGAGGTCGACAGGATCGAGGCCGCCATCCTGAGCCCTTCGGCGGCTGCCTGGGCCGGACGGATCGATGCAAACCGGTTTCCGGGCGACCCCATCGACCGCCTGTTGTACGCGACGGCGATGGAGTTGCGGGTACCGTTCGTGACGAAGGACGAGCGTATGACGGAGTTCGCTCGCGGCATGGGAGTCGTCGAGATTGTCTGGTGATACGGCCGGGCAACAAGCCGCTCCAGCCTCGGTGACGATCTCCGGGGCAATCCGCGAGGCGATCGTCGCCCACGCTCGCGCCGCTCTTCCGAATGAGGCCTGTGGCCTGATCATCGGGGACCGGCCCGCCGGGGTTGGCGGCGTCGCGCTCCGCTGGATGCCCACCCGGAACCGAGCGGCCTCGCCGTACCGCTACGAGATCGACTCCGACGACCTCCTGCGCGCGACGATCGAGACCGACGACGCGGACGAGGTCTTCTGGGCGATCGTTCACTCGCACGTGGCGTCGCCGGCCCGCCCGTCGCCGACGGACATCGGTCTGGCGTTCTATCCCGACGCCCTGTACGTCCTGGTATCGCTCCACCCGGACGAGGTCGAATCCGTGACCGGCGCAGCCGGCATGCGGGCCTGGCGCATCGTCGACGGCAATGTCCACGAGGTCGCCATCAGCAGTACCTGAGGCGTTTCACGAGGCGGCCCAGGCACCTGCTGGTGCATCCGGGCACAGATGTGGTGCGTGCCTGCACCGGACGTTCCTGCGGTATTCGAAACAGGTCGTTGCGACGGACCCGG
>JAYWFP010000119.1:0-4973 GCA_043778745.1 Chloroflexota bacterium | reverse complement strand
CGGTCCCCCGTTTGCTGGGCTGGGATCAGGAACGCCGCCGTGAGCGCGTCGATGAGCTGATTACCCTCGTCGGGCTCGACCCGGCCGTCCATCGCGATCGGTATCCCGCCCAGCTCTCCGGTGGCGAACGGCAGCGGGTGGGCGTGGCCCGTGCGCTCGCGGCTGATCCACCGGTGATGCTCATGGACGAGCCCTTTGGGGCGGTCGATCCGATCGTCCGGGAGCGACTCCAGAACGAGTTCCTGCGCCTCCAGGCGGATCTCGCCAAGACGATCCTGTTCGTGACCCATGACATCGATGAGGCCATCAAGATGGGCGACCTCGTCGCGGTCATGGAGGTCGGCGGCAAGCTCGCCCAGTTCGGGACACCCGACGAGATTCTCGCCAACCCGGCGTCCGACTTCGTCGCCCGTTTCGTCGGCGCGGATCGCGGCCTCAAGCGCCTGGCGCTCAGTCGCGTGGAATCCCTCGAGCTCATCCCCGCGATCACCGCTCGGGTCGGCGATGATTCGGCCGAGGCGCGCCGCCGCATCGTGGCCGACCCGTTCGAGTTCCTGCTGCTCGTCGACGCGGTCAATCGACCGATCGGCTGGATCGGGCAGCGTCAGGTTCCCTCGAGCGGCGCCCTGACCGAAGCGATGGCCTCCGCGATGTCGCCGCTGCTGGATCGCAAGACGACCCTCAAGGATGCACTCGCCATGCTCATCGATGCCGAAGTCCAGGTCGGGATCGTGCTCGATGATCGGGGTGCCGTTATCGGCCTCGTGACCACGGAGATGATCACCGAACGGGTCCGCCCGCCGTCATCGACCACGGGCTGATGGAGATCTCCTGGCTGCTCGACCATCTGGATGAGTTGGGACTCAGGACCCTGCAGCACTTCGGGCTCGCCGCACTCGCCGTCGGTGTCGGATTCGTCCTGTCGATGGCCCTGTCAATCCTCGCGGTTCGGGTGCGACTGACGATGGGCCCGATCGTCACCCTCACGGGGATTTTCTATACGATCCCGAGCCTGGCGCTCTTCGCGGCCCTCGTGCCCCTGACCGGCCTCTCCCTGCTCACCGCGGAGGTGCCACTGGTCCTGTACACATTGCTCATCTTCGTTCGCAACATCTCGGCCGGGCTGGAAGGCGTGCCGGCTGACGTGCTCGAGGCGGCAGACGGGATGGGCTACCCCCGGAGGACGCGGCTGCTCCGGGTGGAGCTGCCCCTGGCAGTGCCGCTCATCGTCGCGGGGGTCCGGCTCGCGAGCGTGTCGACGATCGGGCTGGTGACGATTTCTGGGATCCTCGGCGACCGGTTCGGCGGCCTCGGCTTCTTCATATTCGAGGGCTACCGACGAAGCTTCCCGACCGAGATCATCGCGGGTGCCGTCCCGTCGGTCATCCTGGCCCTCCTCGTCGATCGCCTCCTGGTGGTCCTGGGTGCCCGGCTGACGCCCTGGTTCAAGGCACGGACAGGCACATGAACCTCATCACCGAGACTGCGGCCTGGTTGGCGGACCCGGCGCAATGGACCGGACCGGGGGCGATCCCGCAACGGCTACTGGAACACCTCGGGTTGTCTTCCGTGTCCCTGCTGATCGCGCTCACGATTGCCCTGCCGGCCGGACTGTTCATCGGCCATACGCGGCGAGGAACGGCGTTCGCCGTCAACCTTGCCAACATCGGGCGGGCCATTCCATCCCTGGCGGTGATCGGCGTCGTCCTGCCGCTCACGGCGGCCATCGATCCACAACTCGGCTTCAAGGTCTACCCGACGCTCGTCGCCATGGTGATCCTCGCGATCCCGCCGATCCTGGTGAACGCCGAGGCCGGGGTCCTTGGCGTGGACCGGGACCTGGTGGAGTCGGCCCGAGCCATGGGCATGCGCGAGGTCCAGGTGCTGGGATCGGTCGAGGTCCCAGTCGCGCTCCCGGTCATCCTCACGGGTATCCGGTCTGCCACCACCCAGATCATCGCGACGATGACGCTCGGCGCGATCTTCGGGTCGGGCGGGCTGGGACGCTTCCTGGTGGAGGGGATTGCCCAGAACGACGATGGCAAGATCTTCGGCGGGGTCGTCCTTGTTGCGTCGCTCGCGCTGATCACCGAAGGCGCGTTCGCCGTTGCCCAGCGGGCAAGCACATCGGCGGGTCTGCGGCGCCCCGGTTCGAACCAACGAGCGGTCCCGAGCGTAACTACGTAAGCGAGCCCACACGGCGCAATTGCGACCCGCTGCTATGGTTCGCGTCAAAGGCCGCGTCCAGTTCGGCCAGAACGAAAAGGGAGGAAGACCCACATGCGGTTATCCCGCACGCTCGCCCTCGGGGCGTCGACGCTGGTGCTCCTGAGCGCCTGCTCGACGGGTGGGGGCAGCATCAAGCCGACCATCAAGATCGGATCAGTGGGTTTCGACGAGGCCCGTGTCGTCGCTGAAATCTACGCCCAGGCACTCGAGGCCGACGGCTACACCGTTGACCGGGCGGGGATCGGACTTGGCAGCCGCAAGGTGCTCCTTCCGGCCCTCGAAAGCGCCCAGATCGACCTGCAGCCCGAGTACATCGGGAGCGGGCTGGCGTCCGGTTACGGCGGAACGTCCACCAGCGATCCAGCCGCCAATCGGGCCGCACTCCAGAAGATCCTCGACGGCAAAGGGGGCGGCATCACCGTCCTCGATTACACGCCGGCGGTGGACACCAATGCGCTCGTGGTCCGCAAGGACACGGCCGAGAAGTACAGCCTCAAGACGTGGGGCGACCTTGCGGCCGTCCAGGATGACCTGAAGTGGGGCCTCGCGACCGACTGTCCGACGAACCCGGTCTGCGCCAAGGCGCTCAAGGATTCCTACGGTATCGATCCCAAGGACGTGACACTGCTCGACGCATGCAGCACGCCCATGGCGGATGCGCTGCTCGCCGGGACGATTGATGTCGCCGAGCTGTGCTCGACCGGGCCCGAGATCATCGTCAACGGTTGGGTCCGCCTCGAGGATGACAAGGGCACCCAGCCGGCCGACAACATCGCACCGCTGGTCCGCAACGACTTCCTCGCGAAGACGGACAAGGCAGCCTTCTCGAAGATCCTCAACGACATCTCGGCGAAGATCGATACCGCGACCCTCGCCCAGCTGTACTACGACGTTTCCGTGGGCCTCAAGGACACCAAGGACGTCGCGTCCGCCTGGCTCAAGGCAAACGGCTTCGTCAAGTAGTCGCTTCGCGACACTGAACTCGAGACCCGCGGGGCGACCGGCGGGTCTCGTGATTCCAAGCAGACGTCCGGCCGTCGTGGGCCAGGTGGGGCATCACGACGCCATGCCGTATTCCAAGAAGGCTTAGCGAGCCACAGATCACGGTCAGGCGCACGCTGTTGAGGCGAGTGGCTCGCGGCGGGGACCGCCGGAGGGACACCGATATGCCTTCACCACATGAACGGGACCCAGAGCCCCGCTGCAATCGGGGCCAAATGTCTACTCGTGGTACCGCGACCACGCTCCGTGCCGATCTTCGTGGCCGGTAGTCCTTCTTGGAATGTCGGGGCCACCAGGCGCGGCCGGGCACCTTTCGGTGTGGCGTGCGCAGGTCACGCGGCCGTCACGTTGTGGGACGATAGTGCGTGCCTCAGCCTCACGGAGTTGCCCCATGTTCGAGCGTCTCTTCGGTAACCAGGGCCAGGATCCAGCGGTCATGGAACGGATCCCCCCGGGCCAGTACCGAACCGAAAAGTTTCCCGTCCTGCACTACGGGTCCGTGCCCAATACGGACCTCGCAAAGTGGGATTTCCGGGTCTTTGGCGAGGTCGACGCGCCGTTCACGCTGACCTGGGACCAGTTCAAGACGCTGCCCCGCAAGACGGTCGAGACAGACATCCACTGCGTCACGCGCTGGACGAAACTGGATACCGTCTGGGAAGGCGTCGCGATCCAGGAGATCCTGAAGCTCGCCCAGGTACGACCCGGCGCCACCCACGTCCTGGCCCACTCCGAACAGGGCTACACGGCGAATGTGCCCCTGTCCGTCCTCGATGACGACGATGTGATGCTCGCCGACACGTTCGATGGGCAGCCCCTCGAGAAAGAGCACGGCTGGCCGCTCCGCCTGTTCGTGCCCAAGCGATATTTCTGGAAGAGCGCCAAGTGGATTCGCGGCCTCGAGTTCCTCGACCATGACCAGCTCGGCTTCTGGGAGCGCTACGGCTACAACAACAGCGCCGATCCGTGGAAGGAAGAGCGCTTCAGCGAATAGCGCCCCGGGGTTGGCCGGCGCCGGGCGGTGGCCCGGCTTGCCTCGGGCACTACCCCCCTTGCGCCGGGCGCTACTCGAGAATCCGAACCTCGTCGCCGAGACGGATTCGGCCCGGCTGGTCGACATCGGCGAGCACGCCGAACATCGCCTTGGGAGCGCCCTTGGAATCCGGCATGGGCCCCCGATAGGAGAGGATCGTCCGCAAGGTATCGAGATCCCGCTCGCCGGTATCGGGATCCTGGGTCGTGATGGCACATCGGCCGTCGCGCTCGGTCACGCGCAGGATGGCCTCACCGATCGCGATACGGCCGCCGATCCAGGCATCCTCTTCGTGCGGCGTCGACCCGTCGAGGTCGATCAGCATCCGAAAGCGGCGGGGATCGATGGCTGCGACAGCGGCGCGGCGAGCGAGCTCATCGAGCGAACCCTGCGACACCAGCGACGCCGCGTTGCCCTGGCGCGTCCCCCCGATGCGATCGGTTCGCACCACGCGCACCGCCCGTCCGGCGAGCGGCGAGAGCGCTTCGCCCCACGGCCCGACGACCTCGTGGCCCACGGCGACGCGGCCGTGGAGCTGGGTCTCGACGGGAGCGCCGAGCTCCACGTCAGCCTCCAGGACCTCGCCGCCGGGAAGCGTGATCCGGAGGGACGTGGCGTCTGGGTCCGTGTGGCCGGCGGCGCGGGCCAGGTGGCCCACGACCACCCGGTCCACGAGGAAGCCGCGCTCATCGATCAGGTAGAAGCGGCG
>JAYWFP010000118.1:0-5003 GCA_043778745.1 Chloroflexota bacterium | reverse complement strand
CGCAGCGAAGCGAGCGATTCGGGAAAGGTCCCGGTCCGCAAGGCGCTCCGGATCCTGCTCATGAAGTCTAGGGTGAAGGTCAGGTTGTGACAAGTTGCGAGCCGGAACGCGAGCAGCTCCCTGGCCCGGAAGAGGTGCGCCAGATAGGCTCGCGAAAAGGATCGACAGAGACGGCATGGGCAGTCCTCCTGGACCGGCCGCGGGTCGTCCTGGAAGTTGCTATTCCTGAGGTTCAGCTTCCCGCCCGGAACCCACAGCTGCCCATTGCGGGCGACCCGGGCCGGCAGGACCGAATCGAACAGGTCGACGCCCAGGCGAACGGCGTCCAGGAGATCTGCCGGGGACCCGAGGCCCATCAGGTAGCGCGGTCGTGGATCTCCTTCGAGGATCGGGATCACCACATCGAGCGCGGCCGCCCGTTCGACCGGTGTCTCGTCCCCGGCCAGCCCGCCGATGCAGATCCCGTCGAACGGCATCCCGGCGATGAAGCGCGTCGAGCGCTCCCGAAGCTCGGGGTCCACCCCACCCTGGATGATCCCGAACAGCGCCTGGTCCGGGCGCGTGTGCGCGGCCAGGCTCCGTTCGGCCCAGCGATGGGTACGCTCCATCGCGTCCTCGACTTCCTGGCGCGGTGAGGACGGGAAGACCGGGTGATCGAAGGCGACCGCGATGTCCGGGCCCAGCGCTTCCTGGACCCTGATGGCGAGCTCCGGCGTGAGTCGCTGGACCGAGCCATCGATGTGGCTCCGGAACGTGGCTCCGCCGTCATCGACCACACGTGCGTCCGCGAGGGAGACAACCTGGTAGCCGCCGGAATCGGTGAGGATCGGGCGATCCCAACCCATGAACCGATGCAGCCCGCCGAGCCGCTCGATCCGCTCGTGGCCGGGCCGCAGGAACAGGTGATACGTATTCGCGAGAACAATCGAGGCACCGACCTCGACGAGGTCATCCGGATCCAGCGCCTTGACGGTCGCGTTGGTCCCGACGGGCATGAACTGGGGCGTGTCGATCACGCCGTGGGCGACGGTGAGCCGACCAAGACGGGCCCTCGTTCCGCCCCTCCGATCAGCCTCGGCGAGCACCTCGAAAGACGCTGAACGGGGCATCGGGCGCGGCGGCATGACAATCGCGGACGCGGTCCCTTCCGCGACCGCCGGCTCAGCGATCCCCTGCTCCCGGGTCGTCCGTCCACAGGCTCGGCATGTCCGGCTCTGAGCGGCGCGGCGGCGGGATCTCAAACCCAAGGCCGGAGAGATGGGCTCGGGCCAGGTCCGTGGCGATTCTGCCCTGCGGGGTGCGATCCAGGAACCCGAGGCGCAGGAGGAACGGTTCGTAGACGTCTTCGATCGTCTCGACTTCTTCCGACAGGACCGCGGCCAGGGATGCGACGCCCACTGGTCCCGACCCGAACTTCTGGACGATCGCCGCCAGGAGCTTTCGGTCCGTGGAATCGAGACCCTCATCGTCGATCTCGAGCAGGCGCATGGCCTCCCGTGCCACGGATTCGTTGACGCGCCCATCCCCGTGAACCTCGGAGTGATCCCGGACCCGCTTGAGCAGCCGGTTGACGATTCGCGGGGTGCCGCGACCCCGGCGAGCGATCGCCTGCGCGGCGCCGGCATCGATCTCGACACCGAGAATCCGTGCCGAACGTTGCACGATCTCCGTGAGCTCCGGTTCCGTGTAGAAGTCGAGACGGTAGGTGGCTCCGAATCGATCCCGGAGGGGCGACGAAATCCGTCCCGCACGCGTCGTGGCGCCGACGACCGTGAAGGGTTTGAGCGTGAGCCGCAGGGAACGCGCCGAAGGCCCCTTGCCGATCATTACGTCGAGCGCGTAATCCTCCATCGCCGGATACAGGATCTCCTCGACCGCATGGTTGAGCCGATGGATCTCGTCGATGAAGAGGACATCGCGCTCGTCGAGCGACGTGAGCACCGCCGCGAGGTCTCCGGGCCGCTCGATGGCCGGCCCCGAGGTATAGCGGACGTTCACGCCGAGTTCCCGCGCGATGATCGTGGCGAGTGTGGTCTTGCCCAGGCCAGGCGGGCCATAGAGCAGGACGTGATCAGCGGCCTCTTCCCGGGCCCGCGCCGCCTGGAGCAGCACGCCCAGATTGGCCTTCACCTCCCGCTGGCCGATGTATTCATCGAGCGAACGCGGGCGCAGCGAACCCTCGATCGCCACCTCTTCGGGGTCCTCGGCATCAGCCGCGAGCAGGTGCAGGCCGTCTTCCGTCACGTCGGACATTCTATCATCATGATCGCCATATCGTACAGATGTTCTAACGCGAATACTTCGTTCCGTGCCCCTCGGATCTTCGCGCGGCCTGCCCAGGGCCAAGGTGCCTTCGTTCCGGCCGGCGCGGGTGCGTGGCCGTGCGGCCGTTCGGGGTGCGTGGCCGTGAGGCGCGGCGCGAGGCGAGGTGCGTGGCCACCGGCACGTGCCCGGGTGCGTGGCCACCGGCACGTGCCCGCCGGCGCGAGGCGAGGTGCGTGGCCATAGGCACGTGCGGAGTGCGCGTCCTCTTTCCTGCCGCATCGACATGGGGCGGCGGCGAGGCAGCAATCCAGGCATGAACTGCCGCGATTCCATGCGTCCGGTGCCGGTGCTCGCGCTCGACTCGCCGTCACGCGAGCCGGGTACCGAGCTTTGATGGACCCGTGAGCGGGCCCCACCGTATGGGGATGTCGAAATGGCAGGCAAGCAAGGGCAATGGGGCAGGCAACCAGAACGTTACCCAGCCCCTGTCATGAGGGTCGTCTGATGCGCAGCCTTGACCCTAGTCCCGGGCGAGGGCCCGGAGCGCAGCCTTGACCCTAGTCCCGGGCGAGGGCCCGTAGCGCAGCCTTGACCCGATCTTCGAGCGAACCGGCCGCGGCAGCCCCGGAGAGCGCTGCGCGTGCGGCGTCCCGCGCCTCTCCCAGCGAGTAGCCGAGCGCCTGCAGCGCAGCCACGACGTCATCGCCGCTCACCACGCCCGGGAGAATCGTGCCGGCAGCCGCGATACCCGCGGCGGTGACCTTCTCCTTGAGCTCGAAGATCACCCGCTCGGCAAGCCGCTTGCCGATCCCGGGAATCGAGACCAGCACCGCCTGGTCCTGCTGGAGGATGGCCAGCTGGAGCTCCGCCGTTGGACGGCTCCCGACGATCGCGAGGGCAACTTTCGGTCCGACCCCGGTCACCGTCAGCAACAGGTTGAAGAACCCGAGCTCGTCGACCGATCGGAACCCGTACAGCGCCTGCTGGTCTTCGCGCACCAGGTGGTGGGTGTGCAGCTTCAGGCGCCCACCCGGCGTCGCCGTCGCGATGACCGTCGGCGTGGCGAAGACGCGATAGCCGATGCCGCCGACTTCGATGACGAGCGAATCCACGGCAACGGCGCCGACAATCCCGTCGACCGACGCGATCACGAGCGCGTCCCGTCCTTGCGCTCCAGCGCCCCAGCCTTGCGAACCGGCGCCCCGGCCTTGCGAACCGGCGCCCCGGCCTTGCGAACCGGCGCCCCGGCCTTGCGCTCCGGCGCCCCGGCCTTGCGCTCCGGCGCCCCAGCCTTGCGAACCGGCACCCCGGCCTTGCGCTCCGGCGTCCCGGCCTTGCGCTCCCGGGACACCGCCTCGCGAACGGCCCGGTCGTATGAGGATTCGCCGCGGGCCATCGGCGCGACCGCCGCCCGATCCATCACTGGCGCTCCGGGCACGTCGCGGCCATCCGAGCGCTCGCTGTTGGCCGCCCAGATCGCGACCGCGAGGGCATCCGCGGCGTCGTCCGGTCGCGGCACTTCGCTCAGCCCCAGGCAGATCGCGACCATCCTGCCGACCTGTTCCTTGTCGGCACTACCCGAACCCGTAACCGCGAGCTTGACCTCGTTCGGGGTCGCTTCCCGGACGGTACGGGCGGAATCGGCGGCCGCCAACAGCACCACGCCACGAGCCTGACCCACGGCGAACGCCGTCTGGGCGTTGCGCGAGAAGAACAACCGCTCGACCGCCACGATATCCGGGTTGTGGCGGGCGATGAGCTCGGTCAGGAACCGATGGATCGCGAGCAGCCGATCCGGCAGGCCCAGCGATGAGCTGGTTTCGAGGCAGCCGACGTCGATCATGCGCAGCGTGCCGCCCGTCCGGTCGATGACGCCCCAGCCGAGCGCGGCAGTTCCTGGGTCGATCCCCAGGACGATCATCCGGCGAGCTCGGCGAAAACGTCCTCGGGGATATCGAAGTTCGCGGTCACCCGCTGGACGTCGTCGAGGTCCTCGAGCATCTCGATCAGGCGCAGGTTCTGGCGTGCCCGATGGGCATCGAGCTCGACCGTCTGCTTCGCGATCATCGTCGATTCGGCCGATTCCACGGCGATCCCACCGGCCTCGAGGGCCGCCCGGACGCGTTCGAGGTCCGCGGGTTCCGTATAGACCTCGATGACGCCCGGGTCCGAGGTGTCGACATCGGACGCACCGGCATCGATCGCAGTCAGCGCGATCTCATCGGGGTCGAGGCGACCGGCAGGGATCGAAATCAAGCCGCGAGGCTCGAATTGCCAGGCGACCGCGCCGCTGCCCGCGAGCTGACCGCCGGCCTTGGCGAACATCGAGCGGACATCCGACGCGGTCCGGTTGCGATTGTCGGTCGCTGCCTCGACCAGGATCGCGACACCGCCTGGCCCGTAGCCTTCGTAGGCGATCTCCTCGTACTGCTCGCCCTCGCCGGAACCGGTGGCCCGCTCGATGGCGCGCTTGATGTTGTCGAGGGGCATGTTGACGCTGCGAGCCTTGTCCATCGCCAGCCGGAGGCGGAAGTTGGCGTCCGGGTCACCACCGCCGGCGCGTGCGGCGACCATGACCTCGCGGGCGACCTTCGTGAAGAGTGCCCCGCGCTTCGCGTCGTTGGCACCCTTGGCGCGCTTGATCGTGGACCACTTCGAATGACCTGACATCGGGCGGGAGTATACCGGACTATGATGGCCAGACCGCCCGCGGCGCGCCCCTCCGCGGCCTGCTTCGA